>JAYVWH010000492.1:0-17803 GCA_043786265.1 Kofleriaceae bacterium
GATCGCTCCGACGGCCGTCGACGGCGCCGGCGGCAGCGAGGTCGCCAAGACGCGACCGAGCGCGAAGCTCCACCGCGAGTCGTCGTCGGCGCTGCGTTCCGCTCCACCGCCCCGGTACGAGATCGGCGCCGAGATCGCCCGTGGCGGCATGGGCCGCGTAGTCGAGGCGATGGACACTCTGCTCGGCCGCGCCGTCGCGATCAAGGAAGTGCTCACCGTCGATGACGAGCTGATCAAGCGGTTCGATCGCGAAACCCAGATCACCGCCCGGCTCGAGCACCCCTCGATCATCCCGGTCCACGATGCAGGACGGTCCCCGTCGGGCGCGCCGTTCTACGTGATGCGCAAGGTCACGGGCAAGCCGCTCGACGAGGTGATCCGCACCGCCGACTCACTCGAAGAACGCCTCGCGCTGCTGCCCCACGTGCTCGCGGCGGCGAACGCGCTCGCGCACGCGCATGGACGCGGCGTAATCCACCGCGACATGAAGCCGACGAACATCCTCGTCGGCAAGCTCGGCGAGACCGTCGTGATCGACTGGGGGTTGGCGAAGGTCATCGCAAGGCCCGGTTCTGCCGGGCCGCGCAGCGCCGCTGAAGGCGGTGCGGAGTTGTTCGACGAAGCCGATGATCCGAGTGATGAGCTGACGCCGCTCAAGCACAGCGACAACATGCACACGCGTGTCGGTTCGATCGTCGGCACGCCCGGGTTCATGTCGCCCGAACAGCTGCGTGGTCTGCCGGTCGACGCGCGCGCAGATGTCTACGCGCTCGGCGCCACGCTGTACTACTTGCTCGCGCGCCGCTCACCGCACGAGGCGAAGACCGGCGACGAGATGATCGAGGCCGCGCTCGCCGGCCCGCCCCGTCCGATCCGCGAGCTCGCGCCGGGCGTGCCCGCGGAGCTGACGACGATCGTCGAGCGCGCACTCGCACCGGGCACCGACGTGCGCTATCGCGACGCCGCGGGCTTCGCCGAGGATCTCGATCGCTTCCTCAAGGGCCAGCTCGTTGCCTCGCACCGCTACTCGCGCCGCGAGCGGCTCGCGCGCTGGCTCAAGCGGCACCGCATCTCCGTCGCGATCGCCACCGTCGCAGTGCTCATGATCTCTATCGGTGGCTGGATCTCGATCGCGCGCACGATCCGCGAACGTAACCGCGCCGACCGGGCACTCGTAGTGACGCGCGCGAAGAACGAGGAGCTCGAGCTGTCACGGGCCCTGACGCTGGTGCCCACGCATCCGACGGGCGCGGTCGCACTCGCGCGGCCACTCGCAACGAAGTACTGGCAGATTTCGCGCGCACTCGCGATGGCGGCTCGCGCACGTGGCGTGGCGTTCGGGCTTCCCGCGTCGCAGTTCACCCGGTCCCTCGAGATGGCGGCCGATGGGATCCGCGTGCTGTCGTCGGGCAACGATGGCGTGATCCGCATCCACGACTTGCGCGCGCGCAGCTCGCACGTGGTCGCGACGCTCACCGGCGACACGTTCGCGATGTGGGGGCAGCACGAGGCGAGCATCGTCGCGTGGACGCAGAACAAGATCGTGGTGATTCCCGTCGCGGGCGGGACGCAGCGCGAGATCACGCTCGCGAGCGAGCCCAAGCAGGTGCGCGGCGCCGGCGAGCAGATCGCCTGGTGCGACAAGGACGGCGTCGTGTGGACGATGTCGCTCGCGACGCTCGAGCCCGTACGGGTCGAGACCAATGACAAGGTTGATCACCTCGCCGCGTACGGCGACACGTTCGCGCTCGCTGGCGCGACGAAGCTGTTCTTGCTGTCGCCGTCGGGGCTCGTCACCGCGATGGACGGTCACGCCCGCGAATTAGCGTGGTCGCCGACCGGGCAGCTAGCCGCCGTGCTCGACGACTTCAAGAGCCTCTACATCGTCGAGCTGGATGCGACCGGCAAGCTCGGCTCGAGCACCGAATACCCGGATGCCTACGCGGTCGGCTGGCAGGCCGGCGTGTTGTGGGTCGGCTCCAAGCGCGGCCTCGGTACACGCGTCGCGGTCGAGATCCAGGTGCGCGGCGGTGTGCCTCAGCTGTTGGTCGGTCCCGGGGACTCGATCGTCGCCCGTACCAAGACGAGCGCGTTCACGCTGTTCGATGGCAAGGTGATCACCGAAATCCCGCCGACCTACGCGATCCACGATCTCGCATCGGGCCCGCGCACCAACTTCGTGGCCGCGGGCTCGGACTTCGTGGTGCTGGTGTGGACGCTCGACGCGTTTCGCCCGCGCGAGGTCCCGCTCTCCGCGGCGTCGCGCATGATGTACACCGACGCAGACCAGATCATCGCGATCCACGACGACACGCACGCGACGTGGATCGAGCTGGCGACGCTCGGGCTCACGCCGATCGATCTGCCTGGTCCAGTCGATGCGGTCGTGTTCGCCCCCGACGGCAGCTCGGCGCTCGCGATCACGCGCGCTCACAGCGCAGTGCTGTACCGCCGCGGCGTGCTCGGCTCGCGCATGATCGGAACTGGGGTGACCGCGGCGGCGTTCAGTAGCCCGACGCAGATCGCGATCGGTACCGAGACAGGGCAGGTCAGGACGATCGATCTCGCGGGCGCGCCAGTGCGCGACTTGCTTGCCGGTTCGGCGCGGGTTGCAGCGATCGAGATTGCGGGCGACTGGATCGCCGCGCACTTCACGGATGGCCAGCTCGCACGCGTCCGCGCCGATGGGACTTCGCGCGCGATGCTGCCGGCCGATCACAAGCTGCACTGGTCCGAGCTGTTCGCGTCCGGAGAATTTGCCTACACGGACTTCAGCGAGCTCCGCGTCTGGCATCCCGATGGCTCGTCGACGCCGTACCCGGGACTGCCGACGCCGGTGAGCGCCGTCGAGGCGATCGGTCCCGACAGCTTCATCGTCTACACCGGTGGCGACAGTGCGCACCTCGTCGAGATCGGGCAAGCGCACGCGCCGGCCGCGGTATACCCGCCCGGGACGCGCATGGAGTGGTTGCGGCTCGAGGGCGAGCTGGGCGTTTATCTCACGCCCGACGGTGCGCTGTTCGAGACCTCGCCACGAACCGGTGTGAGCTGGCGCATCGCGAACCCGCGGCGCGAACCGCTGATGGGACCGCTGCTCTCGCGCGATCGGAGGCACGTCTACGCGCTGGCCGGAGCGAGCTTGCTCGTGTGGACGCAGACCGTTCCCGCCGACGCGAAAGAGACCGCTGCGCTGTTCGAGACACTGACCAACGCGCATCCGATCGCGAGCCCGGCGGGCGCCCTTACCGTCGCTTCGCCGACGCTGCGACTGGGCTGGTGATCCGCGGGGATCGCCGCGTTACTTGTCCCACGGGGACGCGCTCGGGCTAGGGTGCGCGCGTCGCTCGAGGACTCGCGACGCGCGGCTATTTCTACGCCCTTACTTGCAGCCCTTCGAGTTCGCGTACGGATCGCACTTCTTCGTCGCGGAGCCAGAGCCCGAACCCGATCCGCTGCCGCTACCCGTGCCGGCTCCCGCCGAGCCGCTGCCGGGCGGCTTTATCGGCGGGGGCTTCTTCTGCAGTGGTTTTTTCGGCGGCGTTGTCGACGACGAGTGAGCGCTCCCCGAGCCCGCGGAGCCTGCATCCGGCACGCTGGCGTCGGGTTCGATCGCAGCCGCCGCATCGACGGGCTCGATCGACTCCGCGCCGCCTCCGTCGCCGCTGCGCGTCCCGGCAGAGCCGGACCTTTCGATCGACTCCGCGCCGCCTCCGTCGCCGCTGCGCGTCCCGGCAGAGCCGGACCTTTCGATCGACTCCGCGCCGCCTCCGGCGCCGCTGCGCGTCCCGGGAGAGCCGGACCTTTCGATCGCGATCGCATCGATGCCCACCACGCCTGCTTCGGGCGCCGGAGTCGCGGCTTGCGACGAGTCGCGCGGCGTCGAGTCACTACTGGTGACGTAGAGACCCGCCGCGATGCCGATGCCGAACAGCAACATCAGCAGCACCACGCTCTTCCACGCGCCACCGCGGAGCTCGGGACGCACAGGCCCCGGCGTCGCAGGGATGCCGGCGAGGCGCTGGATACTGTCGCGCGTCGGCGGGCCCATGCGCTGCAGGCTTTCGCGCGACATCGGGATCGGCGTCGAGTCGCGTGATGCCGGCCCAGCCGTGCCGAGCACGCGCTGGATGCGCGCGACCTGCCGATTCGCGCGCTCGGGATTGCTTGAAAACGGCGCGAGCTGCGCCGCGAGCTCACCGCAATCCTGGAAGCGCTGTTCGAGTGGCTTCGCAAGGCAGCGCGACATCACGGCCTGGAGGTGCGGTGCCTTCGTCATCCGGCCCGGATCCTCGGTCGACACCATCACGCACAGCTCGGCGAAGTTGTTCGCGTCGAACGGAAGCCGCCCTTCGACGAGCTCGTACAGGACGGTGCCGAGCGCCCAGATGTCGCTGCGTGGATCCGCCGTTCGTGCCGAGCGCATCTGCTCCGGTGACATGTACGCCGGCGTGCCGAGCATCGAGCTCGTTTGCGTCAGCGACAGCTCCGTACTGCTCGAGACCTTGGAGATGCCGAAGTCGAGGACCTTGAGCAGCTCGCTGTCGTCCCGGCGCCGGGTCAGAAATAGATTCGTCGGCTTGATGTCGCGGTGAATGATACCGAGTGCGTGAGCCTCGGCGAGCGCATCACACGCCTGCAGCATGAGATCGACCGCGCGCGCCGCCTCGATCGATCCGTGGTCGATGAGAAGCTTGCCGAGGTCGAGTCCCTCGAGCAGCTCCATGACCATGAAGGGACGGCCGTCCTCGAGGGTCCCGACATCCCGGATTTTGGCGACGTGCTCGCTCTTGAGCCGCACCGCCGCCTTGGCTTCTCGCAGGAACCGCTCGACATGCTCCTCGTCGAGGTTGACGTCCTCGCGCAGGAACTTGATGGCGACGCGTTCGTCGAGCGCCATGTTGTGGGCTCTGATGACCAGGCCCATGCCGCCAAAGCCCAGCGTCGCCTCGACGCGGTACTTGCCCACCAGGACACTGTCCTTGGCAGGTCCTTTGCCTGCCTGGACGGACGTCACCGTGACGGAGTCCCGGTCCCGGCTCACTACGCCAGATCGTAACGCGTAGCCGGGCCGAAACGAGCGGGGTGCAGCGGCTTGTTTCCGCTGCACCCCAAAATGAGCACGACCATCCGACCGAAGGGCGAGACTATCCCCTACGTATTTCGTAGGTGGGCTCCACATAATCCTTTGGGCTTCCCGACGAGCGGGCGTGCACACCCAGATCAGAGGCAGATCCCGGGATGAAAATCTAGGAGACAGTCTTTGCCCCGCTGACCGAATCGGATAGTCGGTGCTCGAGAATTAAATTACGGAATTGGTCGCACTTCGTCAACGGGAAAGATGCGCCGGCGATCATCTTCGTGATGAGCGAGATGTAAGCCTCAACAATTTCGCACTCTGGCCGAATCGTTGTTCGTGAATCGAGATCTCTTCGCGCTGATCACGAGCGACGACCATCGCAGTCTACGCCTCGTTATCCGGCGCCACGACCACATCCCGATCTGGCGAAGGTTCGTGGTGCGCGGGAGTCGTTCTCGGGAGCGCCGCGAGGCTACTTGCCGCGCCAGTTCGGACCTTCGCCACCCTGCGTCGCAGTCGACTTGATCCCACGCGCGAGCATGGTCTGCAGCGACTCGACCGCATTGGCGCGATCCTCGACCGGCTTGGCGTGTTCGCCCGTGTCCATGCGAATTGCATCGCACGGACAGGCCTCGACACACAGACCACACACCACGCAGCGCAGCTCGTCGATCTCGAACACGGCCGGCTTCTTCTCGATGCCCTTGTCGTCGGTCTCGGCCGGGATGATCGTGATGCAGTGCGCCGGACACACGGTCGGGCAGCACATGCACGCGACGCAGCGCGCCGCGCCGTCCTCGCGCAGCATGAGGCGATGGAGGCCACGGAACCGCTCGGGGTAGGTGACCTTCTCCTCGGGGTACTGGACGGTCTCGATCTCGTTCTTCCATTTCTCGTCGACCGGCGCGCCGGCCTTTGCGCGCGAGGCGGCCTTGCGCAGCGGGAGGAACAAGTTGCGCGCGAAGTGCTTGAGCGTGATGCCAAAGCCCTTCGCCCCTGCGGCGAGGAACGTCGCGTCCTGCGGCTCGGGGCGCACGACCTGGATCGTGCGCATCACCTTGCCGTGAATGCTCTTGGTCGTGGCGAGGACCTTCGGGCCCTCGTGATCATCGTGGTTGTCGTGATGTGCGGCGGACATAGGTGCCTCTCAATCCATCGTGATGAGCTTGATGAGTGCCGTCACCATGATGTTGGCGAGCGATAGCGGCAGCAGGAGCTTCCAACCGAGGCTCATCAGCTGGTCAGCGCGGAAGCGGGGCAGCGTCCACCGGATCATCAGCTGGAACCAGCACAAGAGGACGAGCTTGAGGCCGAACATCGCGAACTGGAGACCGACGACCAGCAGGTGCGGCAGCGCCAGCAGCGTGCCACCGGTCGAGAAGTGCGAGTCCCCGGCCGTGGCCATGTAGCCGCCGATGCGGAAGCCATCAGCGTCGAGGAACGGCACCTGATAGCCACCGAAGAACACGGTGCAGATGACGGCCGAGATGAAGACGATCTCGATGAACTCGGCGAGGAAGAACATGCCCCAGCGCATGCCGGAGTACTCGACGAAGTAACCGATGATCTCCGGCTCGCCTTCCGGGATGTCGAACGGCGCGCGCTTGGTCTCCGCGATCGCCGCGGTGAAGAACAGCACGAAGCCAACCGGCTGCCACAGCCACAACCAGTTGAGCGGGTTCGCGGGCGAGTACTCGCTGCTCGCGCCATGCGCGGCGATCCAGCCCGGCTCCAAGGTCCCCGTGATGAGGAACGCGCCCATCAGCGACAGGCCCATCGCGACCTCGTAGGACATCATCTGCGACGAGCTGCGCAGGCCGCCGAGCAGCGCCCACTTGTTGTAGCTGGCCCAGCCGGCGATCGTGCCGCCGTAGTTCGCGAGCGTCAGCACGGCGAAGTAGAAGATCAGGCCCCAGTCGGCCTGAAAGATCTGCATGCGGATCGAATCGGCGAACATCGGGTTCGACCGGTCGGTCGTCAGCGCCGCGACATCGAGCGGATGCCAGGCGGCGTGCGGAAACACTTCGGCGCCAAACGGGATGATCGCAAACGCGGCGAGCACCGGGGCGAGCGCGAGGATCGGCGCCAGCGCGAACAGCTGCTTGTGCACGTTCGCGGGGACGAAGTCCTCCTTGAAGATCATCTTGAGTGCGTCCGCGACGAAGTGAAGGATGCCCTTCAGCTTGATGGGACCGATGTTGGCGCGGTTGGGACCGAGGCGGTCCTGCATCATCGCGCTCTGCCGGCGCTCGGCCCACGTGAGCAGCGATGCGAGCGGCATCACGAGCACGAGGATCAAGAAGACCCACTTGGTCGCAGCGTGATCGAGAATGGCCCAGCCGCTGGGGACCCAGCTCGGCAACGCCAGGGAGGTGATCGTCGACGTGATCGGAGTCATCTAACCTCGGCTCCCGGCGAAGCGCAGCTGCAGCGGACGTGCCTCGCGCGCCCAGGTCAGGTCTTTCCACGCGGGGACCGCGGCGATCATGTCCTTGAACACTTCACGTGGGTGATTCCACGACAGCTTCACGCCCGTCGCGTGGGCCAGGCGAACGATCGCTTCCCAGCCGGCGAGTGCCTGGCCGGGGGGAGCAAACGCTGCGTGCATGCGTTGCACGATGCCCTTCACGTTCGTCGTCGTCGCACCAGTCTCCGCCCACGCGGCGGTCGGCAGTGCCACCTTGGCGTGCGCGACCGGACCGCGCTCGTGCGAAGCGAGCGAGATCAGCTCGAGCTCCTTGAGCTTGGCCGCGTCGAAGCCGGGCAGCACATCGCCGAGCACGACGAGCGCGCGCAGCGTGGTGGCGATGTCTGCCGCCGGCGTGAGCGTCAGCCCGAGCGCCGCGGCGATCGCCTTGACGCCGTTGGTGTTCGGGTTGACGTCAGCAACACGCAGGCGACCGTCCGCGCGGCCCGGAACTTCCGGCTTGCCCGCCAGGTACACGGTCGTGATCTTCCAGTCCTTGGCGAGCTTCGCGAGCGCGAAGTTGTCCTCGTTGGAGTGCAGCGCGGACAGCACGATGCCGATCTGCGCGGGCTCCTTGAGGAACACGCCGAGCCGCTTGGCCGCGGATGCGATCGCGCGGTCCCAGCCGGCGGGCAGGCCGTCGACGAGCGCCGCGGCGAGCCGCGGTCCGCGCGTACGAGGATCGTCTCCTTCATTCCCGCGGAGGTCGTGATACGTGAACCGACCCTCGTCGCACATCCAGTAGTCGTTGACGTCGGGGTTATGCCGCGGCACCAGGCGCCACGCGCGACCCTGCTTGTGATGGATCTCGATGTTGCAGCCGGTCGCGCAGCCGTTGCACACGCTCGGCGTGGACTCGAGCTCCCACGCGCGCATCGTGAACCGGAAGTCCTTCGAGGTCAGCGCACCGACCGGGCAGACATCGACGGTGTTCAGCGAGTACGGGTTGTCGAGCTTCTCGCCCGGCGCGGTCGTCAGCTCTTCGTGGTCACCACGGTTGGCGAACTCGAGCTGGTGCTCACCGCTCGTGTGATCGCAAGCGCGGATGCAACGCGAGCACAGGATGCAGCGCTCCTGATCGAGGACGATGTGCGGACCGATATCGACGGCCTTGTCCTTGTGGACCTTCGGAACGTCGACGCGCGAGTCGGCGTTGTCGTGATCGAAGTACAGCCGTTGCAGCGTGCACTCGCCCGCCTTGTCGCAGATCGGGCAGTCGATCGGATGGTTGAGCAGCGTGAACTCGAGCTGCTGCTTGCGCGCGAGGGTCGACTGGGCGTCGGTGGTGTGGACGACCATGCCCTCGCCGCATGTCTGCTGGCAGCTCGGCTGTAGCTTGGGATTCTTCTCGACCGCGACCAGGCACTGGCGGCACTGCGCGACGATCGGCAGGCCGGGGTGGTAGCAGAACGCGCTGATGTCGACACCGAGCGTCTTCGCAGCCTCGAGGACATTGGTCCCCTTCGGCACGACGACGGTGTGACCGTCGATGACGAGCGACACCATCCCGTCGGGCGTGGCGGGCGTGGCGGGTGTGGCCGACGGCGGTGGTGTGGTGCCGGTTGGATTTGCAGGGATGTTGGTCATCTACTTGTCGCACTCCCCGCCGATCATGTTGATCATGCCGAAGATCGGAACGATGTCTGCGATGAGGTGGTTGTGGATCAGCTGGCCCGCCGTGCTCAGGTGCACGAACGACGGCGAGCGAACGTAGGCCTTGTACGGGCGGCCGGTGCCGTCGGCGACGACGTAGAAGCCGAGCTCCCCATTGCCACCCTCGACGAAGGAGTAGGTTTCGCCGGGCGGGACGCGGATGCCATCCATGATGTGCTTGAAGTGCCGGATCATCGATTCGATCGTGTTGTACGTGTCCTTCTTGGGAGGCAGTGCAACGCGGTGGTCGTCGATGATGTGCGGACCGTCAGGGATCTGCGCCATGCACTGCCGCAGGATGCGGATGCATTGCTTGAGCTCGACGATGCGGACGAGGTAGCGGTCGTAGCAATCGCCCGTGGTGCCGAGTGGCACGTCGAACTCGAGCTCGGGATAGATCGAGTACGGATGGTCGCGACGCACGTCGTAGTCGACGCCCGCAGCGCGAGCGATCGGACCAACGCAACCCGTCGCGATCGCATCGGCGCGGCTGAGCGCGCCGATACCGGCCATGCGATCCCGAAAGATCTTGTTGTTGTTGAGCATGTCCTCGACCTCGACCATCACGCCCTCGATCTTCTCGAGGCACAGTGACAGCTGGTCGTGGAAGCCAGGCGTCAGATCCTGCGCGACACCGCCGACGCGCACGTAGCTGTGTGTGAGCCGTGCTCCCGACACGACCTCGAGCAGCTCGTAGAGCCACTCGCGCGCCTTCAGGAAGTAAAGGAACGGAGTGAACGCGCCGAGCTCCATCGCGCTGGCGCCGACACACGTGAGGTGGTCGGTCATGCGCGACATCTCGCTGACGATCGTGCGTATGTACTCGACGCGCTTCGGGATCCGATCGGTCAGCCCCATGAGCTTCTCGATCGTGTATGCCCAGCCGCAGTTGTTGATCATCGGCGAGACGTAGTTGAGGCGGTCCGTGTACGGGAACACCTGCGTGTACGTCGCGTGCTCGCTCTCCTTCTCGAAGCAGCGGTGCAGGTAGCCGGGCTGCACGTCGCTCTTGACGATGCGCTCGCCGTCGACGGTGAGCACGATGCGCACGGTGCCGTGCATCGCGGGATGCGACGGGCCCATGTTGATCGTCATTAGATCCGGCGGCAGGTCCTGCTCGGTATCGCTGAGATCGCTGACGTCCTTGCGGCCAAGGACAAGCTGCTTGAGGGTCGAGCTGTTCGGGTCGGCAACCATGATCAGTGCTCCCTCGTGACCTTGATCGGGTTCATCGGGAGATCGTCACGCCGCACGAGCGGCTGGCGCTTCTCCTTGGGGTAGTCCTTGCGCAGCGGGTAGCCGACGAACTCTTCGTACATGTAGATCCGGCGCAGGTCGGGGTGACCATCGAACCGGATGCCGTACATGTCGAACGTCTCGCGCTCCTGCCAGTTGAACGCCGGCCATAGCTCGGCGAGCGACGGCACGCGCGGATCGTGCTCGGGCACTGCGATCTTGAGGCGGAGGCGGTGCTTGTGCGTGACCGAGCGCAGCTGGTAGCAGACCTCGAACCGCGGCTTGTCCTCGGTCCATGCCTCGCTCGGGGCGACACCGGCCGGCTTCCAGTCGAGGCGATCGATCGCAGTGCAGAACACCGGCGCGTCGAACTGCATCGCGGGGTCATCGCGTAGCCACTTCGCGACCTCGACGAGGTTGTCGCGCTTGATCCACCCGATCTCGTCGCCGTACAGAGACTCGGTCTTCGCGACTGCCTGCGGGAACGTTGCGGCGAGTGCGTCCAGGACTTTCTTCGACATCGCTTACTCCTCGGCAGTGGCAGCTGCGATCAGCTGCTCGCGCTTGTTGGCGAGCTGGCTGTGCCCACGGCCGGTCTGGATGCGGTCCATCAACATGATCAAAGCGTCGAGCACCTGCTCGGGGCGCGGCGGGCAGCCCGGGATGTAGACATCGACCGGGATGACCTGATCGCAGCCCGGCATCGCCGAGTAGTTCTGGTAGAAGCCGCCGGTCGAGGCACACACGCCAAAGGCGATGACCCACTTCGGCTCGGCCATCTGATCGAACACGCGCTTGAGCGCGGGACCCTGCTTCTCGGTGATCGTGCCGACAACCATGAGGAGGTCGCTCTGGCGCGGCGAGAACCGCGGGAACTCGGCGCCAAAGCGCGCGATGTCGTACTTCGGACCAGCGACGCTCATGAACTCCATGCCGCAGCACGCAGTCACGAACGGGTACGAGAACAGCGAGAACTTACGTCCCCAGTTGGTGCCGCGCTCGAGGAGGGATTGCTTCGCCCACTTGGCGGCATCCTCGAGACGAGTGGTGGTGAGCTCTACTCCCATCCGATCGCCTTCTTTCTCCACACGTACGCGAGGGCGACGACGAGGATCGCGACGAACATCAACATCTCGGTAAATCCGAAGATGCTGATCGCGCCCGTCATCGGGTCATGCGAGAGCTGGTTGTAGAGGATCGCCCACGGGTACATGAACGCAGCTTCGATGTCGAAGACGAGGAAAAGGATGGCGACCTGGTAAAACTTTACCGAGTACCGTCCGCGTGGGGTTCCGATCGGTTCGGAGCCGCATTCGAACGGCTTGAGCTTCTCGGGGTTCGTGGCTTTGGGGCCGATGAGCACGGCCAGAGCCGTGAACAACCCGCAAAAAAGGAGGGCCAACACGATAGCCAGCCCAGCTGGCATGTACGCCTGTAGCTGCAAAGCAGGCGCAGTATATGGCGCAGCGGTGAGGGGTCAACGTCGAGACCGGCATTTTTACGTGGCCGATCGCCTGGTTACCGAGTCCGAGACCTGCCGCGACACGAGCGCTCTGCGGTAGTCTTCTAGGTCTCATGCGACGGCGATCGTGAGCCTGATTCTCGTGGTGAATGTGGCGACGGCATAATATGCCGGGGACGACCTCGTCGTACCCGTTCGTGTTCTGAACGCGGGCAATACGCCCCTCACGGTGAAGTCTCGTTGAGGGACTAGCCGCGGATCGCTGGTTGCGTTGAACTTTGCCTCCGGCCCTACGTCTGTGGGGAGCCGTCAATGCAAGGAGCACGCATGTTCAAGACTTCGTTCGTCATCGCCGGAGTTCTCGGCGCCATCGCCGCCCCCATCGCCGCCCACGCGCAGGGTACGCCGCAAGCCAAGGTCGCGCCCACGAAGGATGGTTGGCAGCTCCTCGGCGAGCAGACCGTCAAGGGTAAGCGCGACAAGGACACGATCATCGTCGGCAAGTACGAGGGCAAGTTCGATCAGATCCAGATCAACGTTCTCGACAGCGACATCGAGCTCAAGGACCTGACCGTGTTCTTCGCAAATGGCGAGAAGTGGTCGCCGGGTCTCAAGGTCTCCTTCAAGGAAGGTCAGCGCAGCAAGGCGATCGACCTCCCGGGCCGCGACCGGACGATCACGAAGATCGAGCTGGTCTACGCGAACACGCCCGGCGGCGGTGCCGCACGGGTTCAACTTTACGGGCGCGACAAGGACGCCACGCCGACGGCGCCGATGCCGCCGATGACGCAGCCCGCTGCCTTTGATCCGACCGGCTGGACGAAGCTCGGCGAGCAGACCGTCAATGGCGGCAAGGACAAGGACACGATCCGCGTCGGCAAGTACAAGGGCGCGTTCGATCAGCTCACGCTGGTCGTCACCGATTCCGATCTCGAGCTGACGAACTTCACCGTCGTGTTCCCCAAGGGCGACAAGTGGTCGCCATCGCTGCGCCACACCTTCAAGGAAGGCTCGCGCAGCCACTCGATCGATCTGCCGGGCAAGGATCGCGTCATCAACAAGATCGTGCTCAATTACGCGAACCTCCCCGGTGGCGGCAAGGCGAAGGTCGCTGTCTACGGTCGCGATACCGGTCGCCAGGCCCCGCCGCCCCCGACGCCGGTGACGTGGGACAACAAGGGCTGGACGCTGCTCGGCAAGAGCACCGTCGATGGCTGGCGCGATAAGGATCGCCTGACCGTGAACCAGAGCAAGCCGTTCTCCGAGGTGATGTTTGTCGTCGCGGGCAGTGACGTGGAGCTGAAGGACATCGTCATCAACCTCGGCAACGGTGAGAAGTTCGAGATGCCGACGAGCGTGGTGTTCAAGGAAGGCACGCGCACCGCCCCGATCGACATCCCGGGCAAGCTGCGCAAGATCAAGAGCGTCGACTTCAGCTACGCGAACCTCCCCGGTGGCGGTCGCGCGCAGCTGGAAGTCTGGGCGCGCTCGAAGCCGAACGGCAGCCACTGAGCGCAATCGTTCAAGCGTGATGTCGGTCGCAGACGATCAATCTCCGCACCGCCTTCGGCGCTGCTTGCGCGGTCCGGCAAAGTCGGACCTTGCGATCCGTTCGTCCCGCTGCTTCGTACGGAAGCGTGACGTCCATGAAGTACGGACCCAAAGGTCCACTGTCACCGACTGTCGGCAGTCCGTGCATGCTCTGCGGTGAACCGCTCGCGGTCGGCGATTTTACCAAGCTGCACCGTGCAGATACTGCGGGCCGCTACTGCAATGATAGCCCAGAGGTTCACTGGGACTGCACGCACACGACGTCGCGCGAGCGGCTTCCGTCGCAGTAGGTCGTGGTCCTAGAGGTTCGCTTGCGCGTTGCGCAGTGCTTCTTCGAGCGCGGCGACCATGTCCTCGTTCGTGTCGACGAGATAGATGGTCTCCGGATTCGGGCGGCGGTGCGCGCGGAGCTCCTCGACGATCGCGCGAGCAGCCTCGTCGAACGGCACGTTGCCGAGGTCGGTTCCGATGCCGGGGATCGCGATGACCTTGAAGTTGTTGCGGTCGGCCGCGATCAGCGCGGCGCGGGCAGCGCGGCGCACGTTCTCGGCGCCGATCTGCATGCCCGGCTCTTCCATCGTGGGAACGTGGATCACGTTCTTGCACGGCAGCTGACCGGCGGTCGTCACGATCGCGGCACCGACGGCGATCGGCGCGGCAGCCATCGCGGCTTGCTGGATCACGTCACCACCCTGGCGACGGAGCGAGCCTCCGACACCGCCGCCCATGATGCCGAGTGAGTTCGCCGGGTTGACCACGGCGTCGACAGGCATCGACCACAGCTCGGATTTCGCGACGTGAATCTGCATGGCGAGCGGGACGCGTACCACGCGTGCCCGACAGGCATCAAGCCAAAGGCGGGTTAGGCGCAGGCCTTCTCGAGCTCTTGCTCGACCTTGTCCTCTGCCCACTTCTTGGCCACGGCGAGCTCCTTCACGATGAGCTGCTTCGCGTTATCGAGCATCTTGCGCTCGCCGAACGACAGGACCTTGCTCGACTTGAGGCGGTAGAGGTCGCGATAGACCTCGGCGACGTCGAACAGCGAGCCGGTCTTGATCTTCTCCATGAACCCGCGATAGCGGCGGTTCCAGGTCTGCTTGTCGATGTGGACGTCCTTCTCGCGCAGGATGTCGAACACTTCCTCGATCTCCGACGACGTGGCGACGGGGCGCAGCCCGACCTGGTCCGCCTTGTCCTTGGGAACCAGGATCTGCATCCCGGTGGCGAGAACCTTGAGAACGTAGAAGGAGCACACCGTCGTGTTGATCTCCTTCTTCTCGATCCCGATCACCTCGGCCACGCCGTGAGCGGGATAGACGGCTTTCTCGCCGATCTTGAAGTCGTTGGACATCGAGCTTTCTTTCTGAGCAATGTGAGGGCCGCTGGCGGGGGCATATAAAGCCGGGTACTTACCCGATCCAAGCTGCGCCAGACTGTCACACTGCAAACGAGCCGTCGGAGGGTTTCCTCAACGGGGAGCGGAGGATATCAACCAATCGGGAGCGATCAAGGCCAAATCGTCATCCGGCGGCTCGGGTAGCCGGCGGTTGATTTAGATTTCGCTGGGTTACTGATACCCTTTCGGTCCGGTGCGAGGTTCGATAGGTCAGCTCCTGATCGCCCAGGGCGCGATCGACGCCGGGGTGCTGTCCGATGCGCTGGCCCGCCAGAGCGGCCGGCACCCCGTCGCGTCCGAGCTCTACGTCCTGGGCTACGCCTCCGAGCGCCAGCTCTGCACGGCGTTGTCGGTCCAGACCGGGTGGCCGGCGATCGTCCTGGACGAGTCGCAGATCCGGCTCGACGTTCTCGAGCACGTGTCGATCGAGTGGGCGCGCATATTCAGCGCTCTGGTCGTGCACGAGGACGAGCGCAGCCTGGTGGTCGCCGCGGCGCGCCCCGAAGACGCGATCGTTCCCGCTCGCGAGCTTGGGTCGTCACGCAACAAGGCGGTCGAGCTGCGCATCGCGCTCGATGTGACCTTGGCGCGAACGATCCGCGTCGCGTTCCGCAAGTGGAAGCAGGGCGAGCAGTACCTGGTCGGCGACATGATGGACAAGCCGCGCAAGGGTGCGTTCCTCGCGATCGTCCAGCCCGACGGCGCCGAGGACGAGCACCGGCTCGCGCAGCGCGCACTCGCCGAGGATGCAGCGCGGCCGATGGAGAGCAGCGACGAGCTGCCGTCCGAGGAGATCCACTCGAGCTCGACGCTCACCGGCGACTGGCACGTCAACACCGTGACGACGTCGACCGACGCCGCAGACAACCCGCTCCTCGAGGAGCGCACGATGGTGATCACCGCGGATCTCGATCGGCTCAACGAGTCGTACGCCGGCACCGGTACGCGCGCGCTCGTGGTCGATCCCGATCCGCCCGGACGGATCCAGCTGGTGTCCGAGCTCGAGAACCTGGGCTGGACATGCCAGGCCACGTCCAACGGTGCACAGGCCGTGGACCTCCTCGCGCAGCAGTCGTTCGACCTGGTGTTCGCCGATGTCGCGGCGGCCGAGATCGACGGCCTTCAGCTATGCCGTGCGATCAAGCGCAGTCGCCGGCTCGCCAAGACGCGCGTCGTGATCACCACGTCGGTCATCGATTCGGGGCAGGTTCCCGACGAGGTCCTGCAGCGCCACGCCGCGGACGGCTACATCGAAAAGCCGATCGACACGCGCCGCTTGCACCGCATGCTCAAGGAGCTGTCGCCCGACGACAAGGGCGATCACGAGGGCGTGCTCGCCGATGCGCTCGGCCGCTATCACAACGGCGACATCGAGGGCGCGATCGCGAAGCTGCGCGGTGCACTGGTCGGCGATCCGTCGAGCCCCAAGCTGCACTTCATGCTCGCGAACATGCTGCAGCGCGCATCGCGCTGGCCCGAAGCGGTCGACGAGTACGAGGTCGTCGTCGAGTTGCAGCCCCAGTATTTCCCCGCGCTGACGCGGCTCGCGTATCTGTACTTCCGGCAAGGCCTACACGCGCGTGCGGTCGAGACCTGGCGCCGTGCACTACCGGTGTGCGACGACCCGGCGCTGCGGCGAAACATCGAGCTGTTCATGCGCAAGCTCGTTGCCGACATGTCCAAGGGCGAGCCGCTGTAACCCCGATTGTGACAAGTGATCTGGTCGGCAACACGATCAGCATCCTGTTGCAGCGCTGCGCGCGGTAGTTCGTCGCAGAAGTGTCAGGTCCTCGACGGGAGCGGCCGCGCATCAGGTACTTACGGGTGGCGCTGTAGCTGCATCTATCCGGCGCACGATGGAGCTCCGCGTGTTCTTGCTATCCGCCCTGTTCGCATGTGCCCTCGAGCACGAAGGACCGATCGCGGATCCCGTTGCGCCGGATGTCGGGGTGGCCACACCGTTCGTCGAGGACATTCGCTGTGCGGGTGCGCCGGCCGCGGGCGCAGAGGGCGACTGGCGCCACCTCTCGAGCCACCTCGTGTCCGAGCTCGGTGAACCGCGCCACCGCGGCGTCGATCTGATCGCATCCACCGAGGACGCGACGCAGATCATCAGCGGCAAGATCACCTACAGCAGCGTCGAGAAGGATCTCGAGGACGAAGATGTCGAGCTGTTCGCCTGTATCGAAAGGGCCGGCTCTGCCGGGCCGCGCAGCGGCGCCGAAGGCGGCGCGGAGGTGATCAACGCGCGCTGGGCGCCGATCGGCGGTGCGCGCACGAACGGGGACGGCCGCTTTGCGCTGAGCCTGTCCGGTGACCAGCGCCTCCCCGCGGGCATGCGCGACCTCTACGTGTCTGTCGCCGGCGATCGCACGGGCACCGAATTCATCGGGTTCGTCGCGCCACCGGGCACGCCGATCATCGCCTCCGATGTCGACGGCACACTGACCGCGTCGGAGAACGAGTATCCGAAGTACCTCGCTGTGGGCGGCCACGTCGCGGTGCAGACCGGCGCAGCCGAGGCACTCACGTCCGTGGTGCCGCGCGGCGTGTCGGTGATCTACCTCAGCGCGCGTGGCGATCGCTTTACAGATGACACGCGCGACTGGCTCGCGGCGAAGCACTTCCCGCGCGGACCGGTGCGACTACCGACGTCGATCGTCACGTTGCCGGGCGCGGACACGATCGAGTTCAAGTCGCGCGCGCTCGCCGAGCTCGCGCCGTTTGACCTGATCGCCGGGTTTGGTAACCGGGCGACCGATGTCACCGCGTACATGAACGCGGGCCTCGCCCACGAGCGGATCTTCATCAAGCTTCCCGAGTTCACCGACGAGCTCGCCGGCGATCTGACCGCCGGTCACGCATTCGGCTTCGACCAGTACGACGCGGTTCGCACCACCCACCTGCCGCCGCTGATACCTTGAACCACGCCCGCATCAGATCAGCGTGCCGGGATTCATG
>JAYVWH010000493.1:0-2567 GCA_043786265.1 Kofleriaceae bacterium
CACGAACTGCGACTTCTCCCAGAACGTGGACGGCAGCGCCGGCATGCCGAGTGACGTGTAGAAGGCCTCGGCCATCTTCACCATCTTCTGCGGGTCGTACTTCTTCGCGAGCGTCGGCGTGACGTCGATCGGCGCGACGCCCTTGTACGGTTGCAGCTCCTTGTAGAGGTAGCCCCACGCCTGCGCCCACATGTTGCCGGTCAGGTGGCTCGGAATCGGGCCGGTCTTCGAGACGACCTTGTCGCCGTACAGCGTGTTGAGCTTCGCGCGCGTGTAGCAGTGCAGCTGCGTGTAGAGCGGCTTGACCTGCTCCCACAGCCGGTCGACGTCCTTCTCGAACTGGTCCGCCGGCATGTCGTAGCTCGACCGCCACATCGACGAGACATCGGTGAAGCCGACGCCGCGTGCGCCCGCATTGGCGAGCTCGACGTAGCGCGTGAACAGCGGGCGCTCCTGCTTACCGACGGTGTCGTGCCAGCCCTGCCATGCGGTCAGCAGCTCGGCCGGCTTACGCGACGTCTGCAGGACCTTCGACAGCGCGTCGAGATCCTTGCAGTACGCGGTGTCGAACTTCTTCGCGAGCTTGTCGCGATCCTTCGTCAACTTGGCGACCTTGGCGAGCAGCTTGTCGCCGGCCGTGTTGCCGGCCTTCGTCGAGACCGCATCCTTGGCGTCTTCCTTGGCCTTGGTGATCGCGGCGTCGAGCTTGTCGATGTCCGCCTGCTTCGGCGCGCCCGGCTTGGCCTTCGACGTATCGCAGACCTTGCCCTTGCCGTAGATGCTCGTCATCTCGGCGCCGATCTTCGCGAGCTCGGCGGCCTGTGCCGGATCATCGGGCGCGGGCTGGCCCGAGAACTTGAGCAGCTTGAGCTGGCGCGCCTCGTCGAACGTGAGCTTGTCGAGAACCGGCTCGAACCTGCGCGCTGCCTTGATCAGACGCGTGATGCCATTCGCCTGCGCCTCGGCAGCCTTCGCCGCGGCGTCCTCGTGCGCGGGCGTGATGTCCGTCTCGTTCGCCCACTCGGCGACCGACGCGTCGACGTAGAGCTTGCGCAGCTCCTTGTCGGTGTCGGCGACGAACTGTTTGGCCTCGGCAACCAGGGCAGCGTCGTTGCTCTGCGCGGGCGGCGCGGGCGTCGGCGCCGGTGTGGGCGCGGGATCCGGCGTGGCGACGGGCGGAGCAGGGACGGGTTCGGGCTTCTTGGGGCCGCCGCAGGCAGCGGCGAGGAGAATCAGCGGCAGGACATTCGAGGTGCGCACGGGGCGCAATCTACTCTCAGGGTTCCATCCCTGGAAGCGGTGCACCGCTGTCGCTGGGTGTCGCAGGGGCATTTTGTCCCCGTCCTTTCCCCTCGCCGGGGATGCGCACGCCGCGGTCCTGAAGGATGCGCTTCGCGGTGACTTGCTGCTCTGTATCGAGGAGGGCGAGCGCCTCTTTGAGCGCTTCGCGATCGTTGTCCTCGCGTAGCTGGTGAATTTTCTGCGAGTCGCCGTTGCCGACCGTCATCACGCCGGGCGCATTGTTGTAGCGCGAGGGCTGCTGCCCGGCCTTCTGCTGCTGCGGGCTCAGCTCCTCGCCCGGTGCCGGCTTCTCGATCATGCGCAGCTGCGCGTCGAGCTGACCGTTTCGTGCGGCGAGGCTGCTATCGATGTGCTCGAGCTTCGCGAGCTGCTCGTCGCGCAGCGAGAGCTGAGCCTTGGCATCGATCAGGTAGCCGATCACGCTGCCCGAGGCGGGCGGTAGTGGCGGCGGTCCACTGGGCTCGATCACGTCGTTCTTGGGGCCGCAGGCAGCGGCGCCGAGCACGATGGCAGCGACCAACATCAACACGCGCATGCGTGTGGACTAGCACGGCCCGCTACTGGGCTGCCAGGATCACTGCACTGCGCGGCTGGAGTGTCAGCGGTGCGCTGACCGTGGCGCCGGTCACGAGGTCGGTATACGACCCGGCGGGCAGGTTCGTGGCGAGCTGCGCGGTGTCGCCGCGGTTGAGCGCGACGATCACCGAGTCTCCGCTCGTCGTCATCTTGTAGACGAACGTGTCGACCGACACCCCGATGGTGGTGCGCGTGCCGCGCCGGGTCGACGTGTGCTCGTGGCGGATCTTGCCGAGGGCGGCGAGCCAGTCGCGGAGCTTCTGCTGGTTTGCGGTGTAGCCGCTCCACTGCATGAAGCGGCGGTTGTCGGGGTCGCCCGCGCCGGGCATGCCCCACTCGTCACCGTAATAGATCATCGGGATGCCGGGCATCGTGTAAAGCAGCGTGTACGCGACCGTCAGGCGCTCGAACGGGTTCGCGCTCGTCGGCAGCGATGGTTGACCCGACCAGGCGGCCCACTTGCCGCCGTCCCACGCGCCGAACATCGGTGTGTCCTGCGCGGTGTGGATCGTGCGCGGCACGTCGTGGTTGCCGAGGAACGTCGACATCACCGAGCCCGTGCCGTAGTAGCCGTCGTTCGTATCGAGGAAGCCGACGAGGTCGCTCATCTGACCATCGCGCCGTACGACATTGGATAGGATCGTGCCGCGCAGTGGGAAGTCGAACTGACCGTCGAGCATCGTGTTCGG
>JAYVWH010000494.1:0-5833 GCA_043786265.1 Kofleriaceae bacterium
CGAGGTGGGTCGCGAGGTGACCGCGGTAGGCCGGCCCGTTCGCCGTGATCGCCGTGATTGCCGAGTCGAGCACGGGTTCGCCCCAGCGCAGGGCGCCCGCCGCCACCGCGCCGTGCCCCGCACGTGCGTCCCTGCGAACCCGCAAGCGCTCGAGATCGGCGAGCAGGTAAAGCCGCCCCCGCCCGTTCGAGCCCGCGACGCTGCGGACCTGCCCGCGGCTGACGTAGGCATAGAGCGTTCGCTGCTGGACTCCCAGTTGCTTGGCAGCCGACCGCGAGTCCACCCAACGTTGATCGTCGAATCTACGTTGATCAACCATGCATCAGACTCTACATCTGACGGCATGAGTGAAGCGACAAGCTCCGGTCTCGACAATGTGGTTGCAGCCGACACCCTGATCTCGGGCGTCGACGGCGAGCGGGGCCGGTTGGTGATCGCAGGCGACGACGTCGAGCGGCTGGCCCAGGTCGCGGACTTCGCGACCGCTGCGGCGAGGGTCCTGGCTGCGGGTGGCCTCGGTGCGACACGGATCAATGGCGATGTCCTCGCCCGGGCGCGCGCCGCGGCGTGGGATCAAGTCATCGGACTGGGTAGCGCTCTGGCGACGGGCGATGGCATGGAGGCGCTGCGCGCGGCGCTCGCGCACCTTCACTCGACGGGCGATGACGCGGCCGATGCAATCGCAGCGATCGGGGCGGCGCCGGTGTTCGTCGCTGCCTGGAATCGGCGTCGCCTCGGACTCGAGCCTGTCGCGCCCTCCCCGGCGCTTTCGCACGCGGCCGATTACCTGCGCATGACGCTGGGCGTGACGCCGTCGGACGCGGCTGCACGGGCGGTCGATGCATACCTCGTCACGGTGATCGATCACGGCATGAATGCGTCGACATTCACCGCGCGCGTCGTGACGTCGACGGGTTCGGACCTGATTTCCGCGGTGGTCGCGGCGGTCGGCGCACTCAAGGGTCCACTCCATGGCGGCGCACCGGGCCCCGTACTCGATATGCTCGATGCGATCGGTGAGCCAGCGCGCGCCGAGACGTGGCTGCTCGACGAGCTCGCCGCCGGGCGCCGGATCATGGGGATGGGCCACCGGATCTATCGAGTGCGCGATCCGCGAGCGGCCGTTCTCGAGCAGGCGGTCAAGCCGCTCGCGTCGGCGCGCCTCGAGTTGGCGCGAGCCGTCGAGGCAGCTGCCGCCAAGATCCTGCGCGAGCGGCGTCCTGACCGTCCGCTCGCTGCGAACGTCGAGTTCTACACCGCAGTGCTGCTCGATGCGGCCGGCCTGCCGCGCGAGCAGTTCTCGTCGACGTTTGCGGTTGGACGTATTGCGGGGTGGGCAGCCCACGTCCTCGAGCAGCGTCGCGTCGGCCGGCTGATCCGACCGGCGTCGCGCTACGTCGGCCCGATGCCCAATTAGCACTACTGTGTCAGTCGTAAGTGGCTGAGCTTTCTGGGCGTCAACGTGCTCGTGGCACGTGCTCGTTGCGAACTCTGGGGTTAAGCGAAAATCTTGGCGATCAAGAACGTGAGCAGCAGTGCGCCACCGACAACGGCGACGAACAGCGCAGCAAGCTTCCACGGTGGCATCGCGACTGCGCTCATCGCCGCGGCTTGGTCCCAGTCCGTCTGCGGATATTGCTCACCGACCGGCGACATGAGATTTGCGGCCGCGGCCGTTTCGACCGGTTGAGCGCCGTACGAGGGTCGCCCTTGCGGTCCTGTGCTCGGGGCAAGATCGCTCGAGAATGGACGCTGGCCGCCGGGCATCACCGGGTAGCCCGACAGCGGCGCTGCAGCGGCGGCGCTGCCAGCGATCGCAGCCTCCTGCTGGGTCGCATTCTGCGAATTCTGCATCGGACCCGCCCGCACTGCGTACTGCGTCGAGCTCAACGGGCCGACCTGCTCGACATTGTTCATGTCGGGCGGCTCCTGCGCCTTCATGCCGAACTCGGTGCGCTTGAGCGCGGCCTCGCTTACGATCGGCGCGCCAATCGCCGTCGGCGACTCGGCCGGATCGGGTTGGGCCGGTCCGATCGAGCTGAGCGGCCCGGACCTGAGGGACGGCTTCAGTACCGTCTCTGCATCGAGGTCCGTCGCGACAACGGTGGGCAGGTTTGGCAGATCGGGGAACTTGCCCGATTGTCGCGCGCCAACGACGGGCTTGTTCGGCCCAGTCGGCGGCGCGGGCAGCGGCGCAGGACCTCCCGTGCCGGTCTGTGTACCGAGGGGCGCCGGCGTGCCTGGCTTGCTCGGACCCGTGTTGCGCGCGACCTGCTGGTCGAGCTGGTCCAGCAGCGCCATCGGATTCATCGTGATGCTGGTCGCCTGGCCACGATCCTCTTCTTCGTCCTCTTCGTCGTCGCCGCCGTCATCGTGCTCGGTCTGCAGGCGCCCGACGAAGTTGTCGAGTGATGCCTCGCTCGGACGCACCTCGATGATCTCACCGGTCTCGAGCGACATCGAAACATCCTCGCTGTTCCTGCCGGTCAGGTCGCGGGTCTGGTTGTTCTTGGCGTCGTCGTCGTCCCATCCGCCGAGTGGCTGATCGACGGACTCGGCGCGACCGGAGATCAGCTCGCGCATCCGGTCGCCGTGCTCCTCGATCTCTTGCTGGAACGACGCCTCGAAGAACCGGCCGATCTCGTTACCGCCCGAGCCCTTCCCGCGATGGTGTAGGTAGCCGAGCATCGCATCGCCGAATGCTTCGGCGGTCGGATAGCGATGGTCCTTGTCCTTCGCCATGGCCTTCATCACGATCTCGTCGAGCGCGGGATCGAGCTCGTTGTTCACGCGCGACGGTGGCTCGACGGCGCACTCGAGCACGGCCTGATACGTCTCGTACGGCGACGTGCGCTTGAACAAGCGCCGCCCGGTGAGCAGCTCGTGAACGATCACGCCGAGCGCGAACACGTCGGTCCGCCGATCGACGGCGACCGCTACGCACTGCTCCGGCGACATGTACGCGAACTTGCCCTTGATCGTGCCGGCCTTCGTCTTGGTCTCGCGGTGCTCGGCACGCGCGATGCCGAAGTCGACAACCTTGACGACGCCTTCGAAGCTGACGACCAGGTTCTGCGGCGAGATATCGCGGTGCACCAGGTTGAGCGGCTTGCCACCGTGGGTGCGCTCGTGGGCGTAGTGCAAGCCCGCGCAGGACTGAGCCGCCATGTTGAGGACCAGTGGCGCCGGGATAAGCCCGCCCGGTAGACGCTCGGCGGCGCGGCGCACGACCATCGCGAGCGACAGGCCCGCGAGGAACTCCATCACCATGTAGTAACGGTTCTCGTACTCGCCGAGCTCCAACGTCTGGACGATGTTGCTGTGATCGAGCGTCGCGCTGATGCGCGCCTCGTCGAGGAACATCTTCACGAAGTCAGGGTCGTCAGCCAGGTGGTCGTGGAGACACTTGACGACGACGTACTTCTCGAACCCGTTCGTGCCACCGATCCGGGCGAGATAAATCTCGGCGGTGCCTCCCAGCGCGAGGAGCGCCAGGATCTCGTACTTGCCAAGGCGCTTGTTGAGCAGCGCCCCGGCCCCCGCCGGAATACCGGACATCGGCGGGAACTATACCTGTTTCGCGGGCTTCGCGCCCGCCGCCCTTCGGGTTCTGTCGGAAGACCTCGGAGCCCGTTAGAGCTCCATGATCTCCTTCTCCTTGGCCTTGGCGATTTCCTCGATCTGACCGATGTACTTGTCGGTTAGCTCCTGGACCTTGATCTCGCCCTTCTTGCGCTCGTCCTCGGTGATCTGCTTGTCCTTCTCGGCATCCTTGATCATGTCCATCGCATCGCGACGGGCCGAACGGGCAGCGACCCGCGCCTCCTCGGTCTGCTTACCGACCGTCTTGGCGAGGTCACGCCGCCGCTCGGCGGTCAGTGGTGGAATCGGTAGGCGCACGAGGTCGGTGTCGGAGACCGGATTGAGACCGAGGTCACTCGCACGGATCGTCTTGTCGATCACGGCGACCATGTTCTTCTCCCACGGCTTGACCGTGATGAGACGCGCATCGACGACTTGCACGGTCGCGACCTGATTCAGGGGCGTCGGTGTGCCGTAGTAGTCGACCTTGATTCCATCGAGCATCGAAGCGTTGGCGCGGCCCGTGCGGATCTTTTGCAGGTCACGCTTGAACGAATCGACCGCCTTCTTCATGCCCTCGTCGGCATCCGTCGTGATGTCGTTGATCATGGCTTTCCTCTAGGTGGCGAACTGCGTTTCCTGGTTGTTCTTGACGATCGTACCGATCGGCTCGCCGCACACGACGCGCTGGATGTTGCCCGGCGTCGCCAATTCGAACACCGCGATCGCGAGCTCGTTGTCGCGGCACAACGCGAACGCCGTCGCATCCATCACACGCAGCTCGCGGTGGAGCGCATCGGTGAACGAGACCTTGCTGTAGCGGCGAGCGTCGGGATGCTTCTTCGGATCCTTGTCGTAGACGCCGTCGATGTTCTTCGCCATCAACAGCATGTCCGCACCGATCTCCATGGCGCGCAGCGCGGCGGCCGTATCGGTCGTGAAGAAAGGGTTGCCGGTACCTGCGCCGAAGATCACGACGCGGCCCTTCTCGAGGTGACGGATCGCGCGACGGCGAATGTACGGCTCGGCGAGTTGCGACATCGGAATCGCCGACTGCACGCGCGTGACGACGCCGTTCTTCTCGATCGCTTCCTGCAGCGACACCGCATTCATTACCGTCGCGAGCATGCCGACGTAGTCCGCGCTCGCGCGGTCCATGCCCTTGGCGCTCTCCGACACGCCGCGGAAGATGTTGCCGCCGCCGACCACGACTGCGATCTGCACGCCGAGCTTGGCCGTCTCCGCGATCTCGGCCGCGACAACGCGCAGGACCTCGGGATTAATCCCGTAGCCCTGATTGCCCATCAGCGCCTCTCCCGAAATCTTGAGAAGGACACGCTGGTACGCAGGTTTGCGAGACTCGGCCATCGGGATCGGGACTCTACCAAATGCGGACGGTTGTCGTGGACCGCTGACACTGTTTGTCGTGAATCCGCGCCGCCCGCCGTTACACTAGATGGATGCGAAACTGGCCGGTCGCGTTCGCAATTCTCGTCGGGCTGGCGACCACCGCGCACGCCGAGCGCATCGCGTGTGCGCCTTCGCTCGGCCCGCCGACCGAGCGCGTGCCCGGCGACACAGTGCCGCCAGCAATGCCGATCATCCGGTACGCATCGCTGACCGCCACAACCCTGTTGTTCGCCGCGGAGCTCTCTGCCGATACAGTGCGCCTGCACATCACGTACGAGGACCCTCCTGGGACCAAAGTCGAGCTGTGGGCACTCCCGGACCGGACGTTCGTGTGCATCCCGCCGCGCGTCACAGCGGGAAGTCTCATGCTGTCGATCGCCGCTGTCGACGCGACCGGGAACGAGGCCCCCGTCGCCGCATACGTAGACATCGAGCACCATCATCACTGCGGCCACGGCTTCGAGGTCCTCGCCCTTTACCTGCTCGGGATCCCCGCCCTCGCGATCGGGCTGCTGATCGCGTGGTTGGTCCGCGTCGCCTCGCGCCGCAGCAAGCTCGCGCAGCCCGGGATGGCGGTTGCTCCGCTCGTGGCCGAGAGGATGACACGCGCGGTGATCAACGAGACGCTGCTGACGATCGCGCTCGCGTTCACACTCTCGATGTTGCTGTACTTCACAGAGGACCACGCCTGGGCCGCAATGGTCGCGTACGTTCCGCTGACGCGCTTGTTCCACCTCGCTCGCGCACGCTCGTTCCTGAGCTATCTGGAAGCGACTGTTCCCGCCCAGCTACACGACAACGTGCTTGCTGCTGCAAGTCGCCACCTCGTCGTTCCGCGCCG
>JAYVWH010000495.1:0-2315 GCA_043786265.1 Kofleriaceae bacterium
GTTGCGGCTGCGCATCAGCGACCTGTGCCGCCGAGCAGGCGTCGTCAACCGCTCCACCTACGACCGCCCCATCTACGTCTACCGAGGCACGCGGCGAATCCGGACGCTGTGCTTCGACATCGTCGGAATTCGCGAGTCGCCGCGATCGCGCGCGGGCGCACTCCGAGCGCTGGAGATCCTCGCGTACAGCTTCCGCGAGCACCATGCGCGATACTGCGTCGTGGGGCGCGGGTACTTCACAACCAAGCGTCGACCAGGCCGATGACCAAGAAGACGGCAACTGTCACGCGCCGCCCTCGCGCCCCGCGCTGGGTCGCGCGAATGCGTGCGGCGGCGCGGCTCGTGTTCGCAGCAGTCGAGGTCCACGGCAGGGAGCGCCACGGCCTCCTCGTCGAAGCTGCGAAGATCGTTGTCGCGCTCCGCGAGCCGCGTGTCCATCGATCGACGTATCGACGCGTGGAGTGGTTGCTCGAGATCGCGATCGGCAAGCTCGGTGGGTGTGCGGGCTGTCTGGCGATGGGCGAGAGCGGGGCCGACAAGCAGCTTTACGCGCGTGTGAAGCGCGCCGTGAACGCCGCCGATCCAATCACCCTCTTGCGCATAGGCGCTCCCGACGACGAATACGATCCCGAAATCGATGAGATCACGCATCGGCTGCCGGAATGCCGGACGCAGGCTCAGACGCGCGCGACCGTCCATCGGGTGTTCGTGAAGTGGTTCGGCGCTGGCGTCGCGGGTCCCCGCGGCGACTACCGGAAACTCGCGACGACGCTCCACGCGTTACCTCCGCAGCGTCCTTGATCTCAGATGGGCACGGCGCGGCGTTGATCGCGCGGTTGACGATCGCGACACGAACCGAGGAAGCTCGGCGCGGTCGGGGCGAAGATCGGATCGCGATCGTCGAGTGTCCAGATCGCAAGCTCATCGCCGTTGCTGACGTCGCAGGCGGGGTTGCTGGAGGAGCTGCTGCTGCTGAGGCCATCTGCCGCGCGCTGGCCGGCGACGCGAGAGACTGGGCGGCATGGTTGGCGCAACGAGACACGACACTGGCCGCGAGCAGCACGGGCCTCGCTGCGGCCGTCGTGCTCTCGATCTCCGTCGACGGCGTGATCCACGGTGCCAGCGTTGGTGACTGCGAGGCGTGGGTGTTTGCCGAGGACGAAATGGTGAACCTCACCGCGCGGCAGGTCCGCAAACCGTTGCTCGGGGACGGCGGCGCGCTTCCTGCGCGTTTCACCGCACGCGTGACAGGCGGCACGATCGTCGTCGCCTCCGACGGGCTCTGGAAATACATGGGGCACAAGCGCATCGGCGAAGCCGCGGCACTGCGCCCGCTGGAATCGGCGCTAGACGCACTCGTGGCTGGCGTCAGGCTGCGGAGCGGCGCTCTGCAAGATGACGTAGGGATCGTCGTGTGCGAGGTCAACGCCTACCCTGTGCTGGATTGCGCGTAGCCGTGGTTCGGCCCACTCGTCGCTGGTCCGCGGGCGTCGATCGGGCGTTGCCCCGAGCCACGCGTGAGCTAGTATCGTTTCCCTCCCAACCGTAGCGTCCGTGCACGCTCCTCGTGACATCACGATCCAAGACACCGAAACGCGGCAAACGAAACATCAGGCAGACCGACGCGAATGAGCCGTCGGCAGCATCTCGTCGCGAGATGCCGGAGATCGACTGGACGAAGGCGGAGTGCATTCGCCGAGGCCCGCGGCCCGGCCCCGGCGCGAACTCGTTCGTCTCGCTCAGGCTACTGCGCTACGGCGGCTGCAATCTCTCACGGCGTGAAGTCGCGCGGTTAGCGAGACTCACGATGCGCGAGATAGAGCGCGCCGAAGCTAGCCGGGACGGCTGGCTCTCGGCCCTGGATCGTTATGCCAAGGTGCTCGGGGGCGAGCTGGCCGTGTCGATCACGATCGGCGCGTACACGTTCCCGATCTCGTTCGAGTGACAGGCCACCGTCGCTGCGGCTGTGTGTCGCCACCGGCGAGCGTGGGTACCAGTTCCACCGGCGTCACCGGTGACCAGGAACCCACCCGGTGGCGCGCGGCCGGTTCTTCGCCTCCACCGAGCGACTGACAGGGCGCTCCGGCAGAAGGAAGGTTGCGTCGTGCTCGCTCGCCGTTCGTCGACGGAGAACGGTCCCTCTTGGGACTGCGCAGCACTGATGCTCTCATGATCGCACCGCGTCGATCCAGGCGCGAACGTCGGCTCGATCGCGAACGTCCGGGTGGGTCTCTCCGGATCCCCGAGCGTCGGGCGCTCAAGACCACGTTCGTCGTGCCTCGCACGGGGTGGTCCCTGGTCCCCGGTGATCTCGG
>JAYVWH010000496.1:0-4098 GCA_043786265.1 Kofleriaceae bacterium
GAGGGATGCGTGCAGCACCTTGATCGCGAACGCCCGACATCGGCGTGGCGCGCCAGCCCCTCCGTCGCTGTGCCATCGATGATCTCGCGATATGTCGCGAACGGCATGTTGCGGTCGGCTGCGCCGCCAATCACCTGTTCGATCGTGCTCTCGTCCACCGTGCCTGCCGGCTTGTGAGAGTAGAGCTAGACGATCTCGGCCTCCGCCTGCGCGCGGTCGAGGAACATGGCGATCGAGTCGTTGCTCACCGTCTTCTTGTTGTCGATGGTGAGGCCGCAGAGCACGGAGTGCTCGAGACCGCGCGAGAAGATGTGGTCGTAGTTGCCGGTGCACCCAATCAGGGCCACCACAGCCAGCACGCGCCACATCTGATGATCATATCTCGGGAAAAAGCCGGGCGCGAGCCGGCACGGGGTGTGCTCGCTAGTGCGGGTATGCAACCGAACAAGGATTCCCGGACGCCTCGACGCGTAGAAATTCGCAGGGCGATGCGCGAAGCGAACCAGCTTCCGCAGCCGTCGGTCGTCGACATCGATCCCGAGGATCCGACGCAAATCCTCGATGAAGCAGGTCGCTTCAACGAGGTCGACCTCGGAGCGCAGCCCCATGCGGAGGCGGACGCCGAGCTCGACGCCGCGGTTGCTAGCAGCGCGGGGGAGTACGAGAGCGCAGATGCGACGGACAGTCGAGATGTGGGTGAGCTCTACGGCATCCACATGCCTGCGGCAGCGGATCCCGATCTCGATGTCACGGCCGATGGTGAGACGTTCGAGGACGCGGAGCTGGGCGAGAACATGTTCGAGACGCTCGAAAAGAAGATGGCCGAGGGTGGACCAAAGCCCGAGGCCGAGCTCGACGTCGAAGACGACAGCGACGCCGAGCGCGGCCACGCCCGCACAGATCGGCGCGATCGTCCCGTCGCGGACAAGGGCTCGGGCGGCCTCGGCGGCCAATAGAGTCCCCGCGAGTCGGCGCCCGGGCACTGGCGTCGGCGCTGGCGAGCGTGTGAATGTCCCGCCGTGAAGACCGAAACCGCTGACATCGCCGGCCTGCGCACCCGCATCGTCGGACCTGCCGACGCCAAGCTGACCGTCGTGCTGCTGCACGGCTTCGGCGCATCGGGCGATGATCTGGTGCCCCTTGCGCAGTACATGCGCGTGCCCACGGTCCGCTTCCTGTTTCCGGCCGCTCCCATCGAGCTCGGTGGTGTCTACGGCGAGGCGCGCGCGTGGTGGAGGCTCGATCTGATGAAGCTCGAGCAGGATCTGCGCTCGGGGGCCATTCGCGACCGCCGCAACGAGGTGCCCGAGGGGCTGGTCGAAGCGCGCGAGCACCTCGGCCGCTTCCTGGACGAGATCAAGACGCGCTACGCGATCACCGACTCACAGATCGTCCTGGGCGGGTTCTCCCAAGGTGCGATGCTGTCCTGTGATGTCGCGCTGCATCGCGCGTCGCCACCGGCGGCGCTCGTGCTGATGTCGGGGACGCTCCTCGCGGAGGCAGAGTGGACGTCGCGGATGCCCACGCTCGCCGGCGTACCGATCATCCAGTCACACGGCCGCCGCGATCCGTTGCTGCCGTTCGCGATCGCCGAGATTCTGCGCGACAAGCTCGTCGCCGCAGGCGCCGCGGTCGAGTTTATCCCGTTCAACGGCGAGCACACGATCCCGCCGCCGGTGCTCGACGCCGTCGCCAAGCTGCTTCGCGAGCGAGCGTAGCGCTACAGCATGTTCTGGATGTAGCTGCACAGGCCATCGCCCGGGCAACAGACATCGACGCCGTTGAAGTTCGCGGTGTGGAAGCACACCTTGCTGCCGATCGACGGGTAGTAATACGCCCAGAAAAAGCACATCTCCTTGTCGGCGGACTCACCAAACTTCACCGTCGCCGTGGTCGTGTTCTTCCACGTGCACTCGAAGTCAAAGCCGCCGCCGGCGGGGAGTGTGAACTCGGGGCCGGTCGCCGTCGCGGGCTCGTCCCACCTGAACGGGCTCGGCGCATAGACCTCCGTCATCGGACCGGCAGCGCTCGCGCCGGTGCGGACCTTCACCTGCGTGCCGAGGCCGTGTGTATGACCGGTGATCGCGAAGAACTTCGCATTCGAGAAGTTCGCGCTCGCGGTCGGCTTGAAGAACTGGTGCAGGGTCACGGTCTGCCCCGCAGGGATGTCGATGTCGGGCGAGCCCGCGAACAGGATCGCCGCCTCGTTCTGGATCGTCGCCGGATCGGCCGCGTAGAAATCGACGGTGCCCATCACCGCGAGGTCCGTGTCGCCCGAGTTCTTGTAGTGCATCTCGAGCTTGATCATCTGGTGCGGCGCGAACGTGTAAGCGACACCGTTCGGCAAGAAGATCGGATCGTCGGAGCGCTGGGTGATCGCGATCGGCGCGATCATGCCGCTGGTGTTGAGCGCACCCGTGAACGGCTGGCAGTCGACACGCGTCGTCTGCTCCGTCGCGTCCATGTCGTCTTTGTAGACGATCATGTGGTGCGAGCCATCGGTGAGCTGGTTGTGCAGCGAGTGAACCTTGATCTCGGTCGTGTTCGGCAGCCGGAGCCAGATGCACTGGGTATTCTCACCGCCGGGCGCGACGGTGAGAGGTCCCCACGTCACCGTGTACTTGTCGCCGACGAGCTCGGGCGCATCGGCATTCGCCGCGTCCGTCCCATTGTTTCCACCGCCACCCGACTTGCTACCGCCACAGGCGATCAGCAGGCACGAACATAGAGCGAACGATAGCTGGCGCATCGATACTTCCCTCAAGGTGCGCGGACCATACCGGCACACCGCCGCGGACAACAGCGCTGTCTTGGCCGCCGGCCGCTGTTCAGCGCGTAATGCGCGTCACCTTGTAGCCGCGCTGGGCCATAAGCTCCACGAGCGAGCGGGGCCCGACAGTGTGAGCCGCTCCCACGGCGACGAACCCGCCACCGTCGGCGAGCAGGCGCTCGAGCGCCGGCAGCCACGACGCGTTGCGGCGATACAGGAGGTCCTCCATCTGCTCGTCGTACTCGGCCGCGCTGCGCCCCTTGGCAAGCCATTGCCCTCGCTCGCGCGCGGTGACTGCGAGCAGCTGCGTCTCGTCGCCCGCGCTGAACGCGGCGACCATCTGCGCACCGGTGCGATCGATGTCGGCGACGTCGTCGAGCATGTCCTTCAGCGCGCGCAGGTCCATCCATTTGTCGAGCACAGCAAACTCGCGCTCGAGCGGCTCGAGAAACACGACGGGCTTGCCCTTGGCGTGAGCGCGCGCCTCGATGGCTCCATCGAGCGACTCGGTCTTCGGCAGCCCGTGCATCGATAGCAGCGTCGCGGGGATCATCGGCTTGAAGGTCGCGAGCCGCGCTGCCTCGCCAGCGCCGAGTGCCTCCTCGAGCTTGACCCAGTACGCGGGTCCGAGCTCGTCGCGCAGGCTCGTGCCGTCGGTCCGCAGCACGGGCATCTTCGCGGCGTCGGCGAGGTCGGTCTCGACCGCGACGGTGCGGGCAGCGTCGAGCGTGTCCCACACGTAGGTAGGAAGCTGTCCGGGATCGACCCCGGTGTGCATCGTGCCGAGTAAATGGCTGGTCTTGCCGTCCTTCGTGATCGACCACAAGAACGGACGCACCGGCGCAAGGCGGACCGCGGACTTACGCTCGCACGCCGAGCCGAGCAGGGCGACGAGCAGCAGCACCACACGCATCGTCATCGGCGATGGCGTGCATGGTAGCATCGTGACGTGGCTCGGCTCGGGGTTTGGTCGGTAGCGTTGCTCGCGGTGGCTGCCACGGCCTCGCCCGCGCTGGCGGAGATCAAGACCGATACGTCGGCCTCTGCGAACCTCGATCTCGTCGCGCTCGGTGATCGCTGGAAGGACGTGCCGCAGCAGAAGCGGCTCAAGCTGTCCGTGCAGATCGTCGACGAGGTCACCGAGCTCGGCAATCTGATCGGCACCGGCATGAACGAGCTGTCGGACGACATGCTCGGCCTGAAGTTCGATGGTCGCAACCGGCGCGCGAAGCTGCGCCTTGGCACCGGCGAGGGACAGTTCCTGCGGTTCAAGCTCGAGAGCGACTGGCACTTCTCGCAAGGCAAGGCGCGCATCGCGGCGAAGCTTC
>JAYVWH010000497.1:0-3310 GCA_043786265.1 Kofleriaceae bacterium
ACGCGCAGCGTGCAGGCAGGGCCGTCGGGCAGCGTCGTGACGGTGAAACTGATCGAGGTGAACGACTTCGCCGGCATCTGGCAGCTTCCCAATGGCGAGCTACGCGCATTCGAGCGGCGCGGCGATCAGGTCGACGTCTCGAAGTTGACCAGCCTGACCGGCGCACGCGTGTTTTTCACGCGCTACACGTTCGATCTCGTCGACGCCGGGATTGGGTTTGGTGGCGAGGACCTGATCGCCGATCCGCACGCTCCCGACGAGGCGACGTGCAACGTCCGTATGGGCGTCGAGTACATCTACGATCCGGCGAAGCGCACACTCGAGCAGAAGCGCGAGCATGTCGAGCTAGACTTCGAGAGCGGCAAATGCATCGAGCGGTCACGGCGGAAGGAGTCCGTGTTTCTGACCCGACCGCACGCAACCGAGACCCACGAGCTGGCGATGCCAGTCGGCAAGGTCCGCCTCGACAAGCCGACCGTGCAGAAAAAGCCTGGTCCAAAGACCACCGTCAAGCAGCCACCTAATGAGGTTCCGCTCGACCCCAAGGCGGCGCTCGACAGCTCCAAGAAGTCGGCGAAGCAGGCACAGGTGACGCCTCCGCAGACCTACACCTCTCCGAAGACGGCGGTCAGCGGCGCAGATCAGACGCTGTCGCCGCCCAACGCGCAGATCGTCCCGCAGGCAAACGCGCCCGGAAACGTCGTGACTGCACAGCCGCAGGCCCAGCAGGCCGCCCCGCCGGTGCAGAAGCAGGCCGCCAGGCCGCTTTCCAAGGCCGGGGAGGATCCGTTCGGTACGCAGAAGAAGTGATCAGCTTTTCTCGCCGCGGCGTTCGGGCTACGATCGGATCCAGTGGCCGGGGACGAGGAAGCCAGAGCACGGGCAGCGCTCGTGGACATGCAGACGCGTATCGCCGAGGGTCCGACGAGCGCGCTGGGCATCGGTGAAGTCGTCACGCCCGAAGATGTGCGCACGGCCTTTCTGGGGTTGACCAAGCAATTCCATCCGGCGCGGTTTGGTCGGCTGCCGGTCGAGCTTCAGAAGCTGTCGAACGAGGTGTTCCTCGGCATCAAAGCCGCACACGATCACATGCTGAAGGTGCTCGGCTCGTCCGCGGCCTCCGTGCGCGGTGGCGCGCGGCCGTCGACCCAAGCAATTCCGATCGCGCAAGGCGCCGAGGGAACGAGCCGCACCGCGGCGCTCCGCGTTACGCAATCGATACCGCGCATTGAAGGTACGATGCCGCCGCCGTCTGGTCATGACGGTCGGGCGTCGTCGCCGGTGATGGGCTCGCGCTCGACGCCTCCGATGGGTGTGCCGGTGCAGCAACGACCGACGACTGGCTCGCTGCCGGTGCGCCGCACCGGGGCGTTCCCTATCCAGACGCCAGTGCCGCCCGGCACTCAGCCCGGTATTGGAGGTCAGGTCCCGCCGCCGCGTGGTCCGTCGCCGAGCAGTGGCAACCAGCCGCTCTCGCGTCCAATCACGCCGGTTCCGCCGGGCACCCAGCCGGGAATCGGAACCACCGGATCCGGGCGCATGGTGCGAGGCTCTTCGGGGCAGAGCACGCCGCCGCCGTCGCGCACGATGACTCCGATGGTCGCGGGGCGTCCGTTCACGCCGCCCAGCGAGGGTCAAAATCAACCACCACGTCCCACCGGGGTGCTGACGCCGCCGACCCAGCCGCCGCGCCCTCAGGCAGACAGCTTCAATCCACCGACGGTGCGCAACGTGCCGATGCCGCCGCCCGGACGTACCGACGATTTCGACGAGGCGGCTGCGTTTCGCGACGCTGCCGCCCTCATGGAGCAGAAGAACTGGCAAGCGGCGCGGCTGGCGCTGCATGCGCTGGCGGCGCGCGTCCCGCAGTCAAAGCATTACCGAGCCTGGCTATGCTACGCGCGCGGCCGCGAGGCGTACCTCGCAGGGCGCCCCGAGGAAGCGATCCTCGAGATGCAGCGTGCGCTCCAGCTCGAGCCGGATCTCGCCCACGCCAAGCACGCGCTCGCCGAGCTACAGCGCCGTCGTTAGCCGGTATATAGTCGCCGCACCGAATGGGGCGCGTCATCGGAATCGATCTCGGTACCACCAACTCGTGTGTGGCCGTGCTCGAGGGTGGAGAACCAATTGTTATCCACAACCAGGAGGGCGGACGTACGACTCCGTCGATGGTGTCGTGGAATGCCGATGGGGAAGTCGTCGTTGGCGCCGCATCGAAGCGGCAGATGGTCACCAACCCGCAGCGCACCGTGTACGGCGTCAAGCGCCTGATTGGCCGCAAGGCGACCGATCCGGAGGTCCTGAGCATCGCGCGGCGCCTGCCGTACAAGCTCGTTGCGGCTCGCAACGGCGACTGCTGGGTCGACATCGCGGGTACGCCCCGCTCGCCGCAGGAAGTCTCGGCCCACGTGCTCGCGAAGATGAAGCGCGTCGCCGAGGATTACCTGGGCCAGCCCGTCACCGAGGCCGTCGTCACCGTGCCGGCGTACTTCGACGATGCCCAACGCCAGGCCACCAAGGACGCCGGCAAGATCGCCAACCTCACGGTTCGCCAGATCCTCAACGAGCCCACCGCTGCGGCGCTTGCCTACGGCCTGCACCATCAGTCGCGCCAGCGCCTCGCTGTGTTCGACCTCGGTGGTGGAACCTTCGACATCTCGATCCTCGCGATCGAGAACGGCGTGTTCGAGGTGCTCTCGACCTACGGTGACACCTCGCTCGGTGGCGATGATTTCGATCGCACAATCATCGACATGCTCGCCGAGACCTTCCAGGCGGAGCAGGGCCTCGACCTGCGCGGCGACTCGGTCGCACTGCAGCGCCTCAAGGAAGCCGCCGAGCGCGCCAAGATCGAGCTCTCCTCGGCGATGACCACCGACGTCAACCTCCCGTTCATCGCGGCGGGCGCCAGCGGGCCGGTTCACCTGATGCGCGAGCTGGAGCGTGGTCAGCTCGAGCGTGCTTGCAAGACCTTGTTCGAGCGGCTCGAGGCACCATGCCACCGTGCGCTCGCCGAAGCTCATTGCACCCCCGCGGATATCGATCAGGTGATTCTCGTCGGTGGCATGACGCGTATGCCGGCCGTGCAGGAGTACGCGGAGCGCATCTTCGGCAAGCCCGGTTCCAAGGGCGTCAATCCCGACGAGATCGTGGCGATGGGGGCAGCGGTCCATTCCGGCATCATCGGGGGTGAGCTGCAGGAGGTCGTGCTCCTTGATGTCACGCCGCACAACATGGGCGTCAAGGTCGCCGGCGACAGGATGTCCGTCGTCATCCCGTCGAATACGTCGATTCCCACGCGCGCCAAGAA
>JAYVWH010000498.1:0-3293 GCA_043786265.1 Kofleriaceae bacterium
GGCGGGCCGGGGGTGCCGAGGCTCAACCCACCGATTCCCGATGGGAGTGAGTCGACGATGAAGATATCGAGCGCCGCGGGCGATGCGGGGTTCGTTGCGAGTGCCGGAAGGCGCGCCGACATGCTCTGGGGCGCCTCCTGCGGTTCCGTCGATTGCGTGATCGCGGAGAGCCCTGTGCCCCGAAGCTCGCGCACTTCGTCAACGACGACCGTGATGCCGGCTTGCGCCACGATCGCCTGCAGCTCGTCGAGAAAGGTTGGTGGCTGCGCAAGCGTCAGGGACTCTGACACCACGAACAGATTGACGTGGAGGGTCTTCGCTCCATCGTCAGGCGGCATCAGGACGCTCACACGGACTGGACCGGGCTTGTCGGATGCGATGCGAACGGTCGTCGTTCCCGCGAGAACGCTCTGGTCGGGACGATACGGGAAGACGTGCGTGAACGTTCCGAGACGGATCGATTGAAAGAGCGCACCGGGCATCTGACCGATCTGTTCGGTGTCGTAGCTCGCGCGCATGGCGGTTCCGGGCGGCGCATCGAGGGTAATGCCCACGCGTTCCGCCCCGTCAGCTGTCACGAAGGATCCCAGCGCGTATAGCGCATCATCGGCGCCGGTTGCGACGATCGTGAGCGAGCGCGTTCCTTCGGGGACGCTGAAGGTGAACGGCTCCGAGAAGCCACCTGACTCGACGGTGACGTCGCCTTGTGCGAACCGCAGGTTTCCCGCGTCCGGCGAGCTGGAATCATCGCCACAGGCAGCGAGGGCAATGAGCAAGGCGAGGGTTCGCGGCATCGGCATGAGCAATCGCATGGGGGCTGCTCCAGCTGCAAGGCGGCAGGGTGTGACGCGCAGGGTTACTCTGTGACGGTCGCTGAACCACAAAGAAATCGCTGGAATGCGGTGACCCTGGACTGTGGTACCCACCCTTGTGATGAACCTGCGCGGTCTCCTCATTCCTCTCGCACTCACGTTCGGTGCCGCGGCTTCGGCCGACACGACGCCCGCAAAGCCGTCTCGCATCGAGATTGCCGTCACGAAGCGGGGCTTCAATCCCGACAGCATCTCGGTGCCCGCAAAGACGCCAGTCACGCTCGTATTCACGCGCAAGACGGACTCGACTTGCACCAAGTCGGTCGTGCTGACCCTCGATGATGGCAAGAAGGTCGAGAAGGAGCTGCCGCTCGACAAGCCGGTCGAGATCGCAGTGACGTTCCCAAAGGCCGGTAAGCTGACGTACGCGTGCAGCATGGACATGGTCAAAGGCATCATCGTCGTCCAGTAATGGGCGTGCGTCTTGTTTGCCTCTGCTTGATCATCTCGGCGGCGTGCCGCGACGCGAGCACGCCGGCGTCGCCTGAGGATCGAGCGCTCGAAGAGTTCAAGGGTTCGTACCCTGAAGGACCTGCGTCGCGGGGCGCAGTTCGCGAGTTCGAGATCGTCGCCGCGCCCACCGAGCTCGCTCTCATCGACGGCAAGCCGCTGAAGGTCTGGGCCTACAACGGCCAGGTCCCGGGGCCGACCCTTCGGATCAGGCTCGGCGAGACTCTGCGTGTGCGCTTCACGAACAATCTGCCCGAGGAGACCACGATCCACTGGCACGGCGTTCGGCTGCCCAATGCGATGGACGGTGTTCCGTTCATCACGCAGAAGCCCGTGCAGCCGGGCGAGACGTTTGTCTACGAGTTCACACCGAGAGATGCGGGCACGTTCTGGTTTCATCCGCACGTACGCGCGAGCGAGCAGGTAGAGCGCGGACTCTACGGTGTGCTCGTCGTCGAGGATGTTCAGCCGCCCCCGTACTCGCGCGATCTCGTCTGGGTCCTCGACGATTTCCTGCTCAAGGACGGCCAGATCTTTCCCGAGTTCAACACACGCCACGACCTCGCGATGGATGGCCGCTGGGGCAATGCCATCACGATCAACGGACGCAGCGACACGGTACTCGCTGTTCGGCCCGGTGAGCGACTACGCCTGCGCTTGCTCAACACGGCCAACGGCCGCGTATTCGCACCGGACTTCGGCGACCTCGATGCGAAGATCATCGCCGTCGACGGGCTCTACCTGCGCGAGCCGATCGCGGCGAGTGGCTACGAGCTCGCGCCGGGAAACAGAATCGATGTCGACGTGACGTTCGATCGAAGCTCGGCTGCGCCCTTCGAGGTCACGGATCGATTCTATGCACAACGACCGAACCTACTGGCGCGGATCGCGGTCGACGGGGAGCTCGTCGAGACACCGCGCTTCGCTTCACCGGCGCACGCAAAGGTGCCTCGATGGTCCATGGCACTGGAGGCACCCATCGAGCATACGTTTCGGCTCAACGCGCAGTCTGGCGGTCCGTTCGGGATCACCTGGACCATCGACGGTGTTGCGTTCATGAGTCACGAGCACGCGATGCCTGCCAGCGCCACGCTGCAGCGCGGCCGGTTCTCGCGGCTGCACTTCACCAACGAGTCGGCGCGCATCCACCCAATTCACACCCACGGCATGTTCTTTCGGCTACTCGCGCGCAACGGCGTTCCAGTCGACGAACCGTTCTTCCGCGACACCGTGCTGATACACCCGAAGGAGGAGATCGACGTTGGCGTGGTACCGACGGACGCGGGCACGTGGATGATGCACTGCCACATCCTCGAGCACGCCGAATCCGGAATGATGACCACGATCGATGTTGTCGAGCCGCCGGCTCGTTAGCTTCGACGATCAATCATCGTCGACTGTCAACAGCGACCCTCCGACGACCATCAGCGTGATGCCATCAGTTACGCGTAACCAACGAGGTCACGCTTATGGTCGACTCTCATCCTTCATGTGCGCGAACGCATGGACCCGTGTTTTGGCCAATGACGTGCAGGCCGATGGTGTGGTGCTCACTTCGATCCGGCAGCCGGCATCATGACGGCGCGCTTACTCGCCGTCGTGCTCGTGCTGGCACTGTTGCCCACCGGTGAGCTCGTCGCGAGCGCGATCGGCGCGGCGACCGCCGATGCGTGCGTCACGGGCGGGAAGGGCGACATTTGCCCGGAACACTGCTGCCCAAATGCGGCCCACAGCTGGGGGTGCCACCACAACTTCCAAGTCGCGCGCATCGAGCCCATGCCCGATTCACCACCGCGCGTCGAGACCACACCACCGATGACGTGGAGCGATCAGGATGGGCGCGGTTGCGAGCCGCCCCCCGTGCGTCCTCCAATCGACTGACGCGCTCGCGTCTCGTGTAACCCGCTCGCGCTCCCGCGCGGGCGAATCGATCTCTCGTCACGATCGGAGGCAACCATGTCCGTCATTGAT
>JAYVWH010000499.1:0-2091 GCA_043786265.1 Kofleriaceae bacterium
CACCGACGCCGGGGTAGTTGAAGATCTTCGACACGCTGAGCGGCTCGGTCTCCTTCCACTCGCCATTCTCCCAGTAGCGGCCGCGCGCCGTGATCTCCCGGATGTTGATCTCGGGATTGAAGTTGGTCGCGAACGCCTTGCCGTGCGAGCCGCCGTTGCAATCGACGATGTCGATCGAGTGGATCTCGTCGAGCAGGTGCTTCTGCACGTACGCGCAGAACACGTTGGTGACACCCGGATCGAAGCCCGAGCCGAGCAGCGCCATCCGGCCCTGCCTGGCAAACCGCTCCTGGTACGCCCACTGCCAGCTGTATTCGAACTTCGCGACGTCGGGCGGCTCGTAGTTCGCGGTGTCGAGGTAGTCGACGCCCGCCGCCAGGCACGCATCCATGATCGAGAGATCCTGGTAGGGCAGGGCGACGTTGATCACCAGCTTGGGCTGGAAGTCTTTGAGGAGCCTGGTCGTCTCGGCGACGTTGTCCGCATCGACCTGCGCGGTGTGGATCTTCCGCCCGTGCATCTGCTCGACCTCGGCGGCAATGGCCTCGACCTTGGACAGCGTTCGGCTCGCGAGCATGACTTCGGAGAAATGTTGCTTCTCCATCGCCGCCTTGTGCGCGACGACACCGCCGACGCCGCCGGCACCGATGATGAGGACCTTCGACATGGGGCCTCTTATACAATGAGACTGGCTGCGACGCTTCCGCCGGACACCTCACCGTGGCACCATCCCTACATGCCGAAGTTGGCATGGCTCGCGGCGCTCGCGATCGCGTCGCGGCTGCGAACAAGGCCGTGTTTCGCGCCGGCCACGAGCGAGTGAAGGCATTTCGCGCAGAGATTGCGAAGTACGAGGAGGAGATGGGGCCGCTCGCCAAGGCGATCATGGAGTCGCCGATCATGTCGCGGTGTTCCACCGATCCTCAGTTCTCGCGCTCGATCGATCGGTTGCAGGGGGATCAGTGAAAGCGCTCGCGCACGGCGGGGTAACATGCCGTGATGACCGACGACCGCCCGGGGCACGACGACACGTTGCACGCCACACCGGTGTCGCCGGCCGAGAGCGCGCCGACCCTCGCCGTCGCGAGCAGCAGCGCAGGAACGACGCCGTCGGCGGCTGAGAGCGCGCCGACGCTTGCAGTCGCGAGCGGCACCAATGCCGGACCGACACTGGCGTCGCCAATCCATAGCAGCGGCGCGACGCTGACGATGCTCGATACCGAGCGCTACCGGCTTGGCGAGCTGCTCGGCAAGGGCGGTATGGGCGAAGTGCTACTCGCGTTCGACGAGCAACTCGGGCGCGAAGTGGCGATCAAACGCATCATCGGTGACACCGCGCACGGCGACATGCTCGGCCGCTTCTTGCGCGAGGCGCGTGTTCAAGGCCGGCTCGAGCATCCGGCCGTGGTTCCCGTTCACGATCTGGCGTTCGACAGGGACGGGCGGCCCTACTTCGTGATGAAGCGCCTGTCCGGCAGGACGATGGCCGACCTGCTGCGCAAGGGCGACGATGTCGATGCGGCCGAGCGGCGCCGCATGCTGCGTGCGTTCGTAGACGTCTGTCTCGCCATCGAGTTCGCGCACCAGCGCGGCATCATTCACCGCGACCTCAAGCCCGCGAACATCATGCTCGGCGATTTCGGTGAGGTCTACGTGCTCGACTGGGGCGTCGCGCGGGCGGTCACCGATCCCGATGACAGCGCGACGATCGCGACTGCCCAGAGCGACCTCCAGCTCGATAGCGGCGAAACGCGCGCGGGCACGGTGCTCGGCACGCCGGCGTACATGGCGCCCGAGCAGCTGACCGGCGAGCGCGCTGGACCGGCGGCCGACATCTATTCGCTCGGCTGCATGCTCTACGAGATCGCGACCGGAAGACTCTTGCACACGGGCCGACGCAGCCTTGGCACGATCGTCAATCCGCCCGATGCGAGCCCGAGCTTGGTGAGGCCAGACTCGCCACCCGAGCTCGATGCGATCTGTAGCACCGCAACTCGGCCCGATCCGGCGGATCGGTTCACGTCGGCACGCGCGATCGGTGACGCCGTGCAGGCATTCCTCGACGGTGATCGCGACCTGGCGGTGCGCCGC
>JAYVWH010000500.1:0-5292 GCA_043786265.1 Kofleriaceae bacterium
AAGTTCGGACGCCGCGTATGGTCCGCGATGCCGCGATCACGATGATGAACATGCAGCTGCTAAACGCCGCAGGCGCGAGCGCAGATCTGTTCACCTGCACGCGCTGACGGACTACTTCTTCTCGACGATGTCGTCGTGCATCTTCGCGAGGGCGCCGATCAGCTCGTCCTGCTCGGTCTGACCGACGTTGAACTTCGCGAGCGACTTTTTGAGGTCCTCGACGAGCGCACCGAACGCAGCCTCGTCGACACCCATGCCGGTGTGCGTTTCCTTCATCGTGCGCCCGGTGTACTTGCACGGGCCGCCGGTGGCCTCGCAGATCTGATTGGTCAGGTGGTCCTCGAGCTTCGGCAGATCGGCGTTCGCGAAGAACTTGGCGTTGATGCGGGCATCCTTGGCGACCTGCTCCTCGACGAAGTCCTTGACGACGGCCTTGATCGCATCGACGCCGCCAAGGCGATCGTAGAGCGACTTGGTCGAGGCCTGGCTGGTGTTGGTCGTGTCGGCCTTCTTGCCGCCGCCGCAAGCTGCGATTCCGAGTACGAGTGCAAAGAAAACTGTTCGAGTCGTCATGTGATTGGCCCCGTCGTATCACAGAATGGGGACGCCCCATGACCCAGAACCTCGCCGGCAAGAACTTCATCGTGACCGGTGCCAACAGTGGCATCGGCAAGTTCACAGCGCTCGACCTCGCACGCCGCGGCGCGCGCGTGTTCATGGCGTGCCGCTCCATCGACAAATCGCAGCCCGTCGCAGACGAGATCAAGCAGCAGACCGGCAATACGCAGGTCGAGATCGTCAAGCTCGATCTCGGCAACCTCGCATCGGTGCGCGAATGTGCCGCTGCGCTGCTCGCGAAGGATGTTCCGATCCACGGCCTGATCAACAACGCAGGCATCACCGCCGGTCTGCGCGGCGACCGTACGTTGTCGCCCGACGGCTTCGAGCCGACGTTCGCGACCAATCACCTCGGCCACTACTTGCTGACGCGCCTGCTACTCGATCGGATCAAGCAGACGCCCGGTGCGCGCATCGTCAACGTCTCGAGTCACTCGCACTACATGGCGCGCAAGCTCGACTTCGATCGCGTGACTCGCCTCGGCAGCCGGCTCGGTCTCAAGGAGTACGAGGTCAGCAAGCTGTGCAACGTGCTGTTCTCGCGCGAGCTCGCACGCCGCGTCGCCGGCACCGGCGTCACGACGTATGCGCTGCATCCTGGTCAGGTGTCGACGAACATCTGGCGCCGCCTGCCCGGCCCGGCGCGCTGGTTGTTCACGCGCGTGATGGGAATGATCACACCGGAGCAAGGCGCGGTTTCGTCGCTGCACTGCGCGACGTCGGCGGAGGCGGCCAGCGAGACCGGCCTGTACTACGACCAGCACGGTAAGCAGAAACATCCGTCACGCATCGCGCAGAACGACGAGCTCGCCCGCACGCTGTGGACGAAGTCTGCCGAGTGGACAGGATTGCCGGTAGACTAGGCGAATGCTCCCCGTCGTGTTCGCCGCAATTCTGTCGACGGTGCACCTCGAAGGCGACATCGCGACGGCGGGCGACGATTACGTCGACGTCACGTTCACGGTCCCGCCAAACACCGTCGAGATCCAGATCGTCCACGACGATGGATCGACCTACGACATCCTCGACTGGGGTGTGTGGAGCCCCGAGGGGTTTCGCGGCTGGGGCGGCGGGAACACCGAGGACGTGATCATCGGCGTCGCGCAGTCGTCGCGCAGCTACCTGCCTGGACCTATCACCGCGGGCACGTGGACCGTCTCGATCGGCAAAGCGAAGCTCGACGCCGACGGTGGCCACTACTCGCTCGACATCGAGTGCCGCGACAACGCCACGCTTCCCGTCGTACCGCGCGCCGCGTTCACGCCCGTCGTGCTCGAGGCGAACCGCCGCTGGTACAAAGGCGACTTTCACGTCCACTCCGTGCAGAGCGGCGACGCGAACGCAACGCTCGACGCGATCGCTGCGCTCGGTCAGAGCGTCGGGCTCGACTTCGTCAACCTGAGCGATCACAACACGTACTCGCAGCACGCACAGATCGCCGCGCTCCAGGCGAGCCACCCCGCGTTCTTGTTTCTGCGCGGCGCCGAGATCACGACGTACTCGGGGCATACCAACTCGATCGGCACGAACGCGTATATCGACCATCGCCTCGGGCTCAACGGGCGCAGCGTGCAAGGGATCGCCGACGACGTTGCCGCGCAGAGCGGCGTGATGATCGTCAACCACCCGATGCTCGATCTCGGCGCGGAGTGCATCGGCTGCGCGTGGGGACACGTCGACGACACGCCGTGGGATGAGGTATCGGCTCTCGAGCTGATCACCGGCAACTTCGACATCGGCGTGCAGGCGTTCGTGCCGCGCGTGATCACGCTGTGGGACAAGCTCGAAGACGAAGGACATCGCATCGGCGTCGTCGGTGGCAGCGACGACCACCGCGCGGGTAACGATACCGGGCCCACCGCGTCGCAGATCGGCAGCCCTACCACGCTCGTGCTCGCTGACGACCTGAGCGAGGCCTCGATCGTCGACGCGATTCGCAACCGGCGCACCGTCGTGCAGCTGCGCGGGCCCGATGATCCGACCGTCGACATGAAGATCGGCACCACCGAGATCGGCGGCGAGACCGGCGCGGTCAGCCACGTCACGGTGGACGCGCACGTCACGGGCGGCGACGGGACGATCCTGCAGCTCTGGCGCGACGGCAAGAAGGTGGCACAAAAGGACGTCAGCGGCGCGGACACGAAAGTCTCGTTCGGCGACTCGCCCGGCATGGGCATGCGCCGCTACCGCCTCGAGCTGATCAACGATCTCAACCAGCGCATCGTCGTCACCAGCCACATCTACGTCAATGGCGTGCCCGATGACGGTTGCGGCTGCGCATCGAACAATCCGCGCGGCGGCTGGGTGTTCGCCGTCGCCCTGCTCGCGCTCCGCCGCCGACGACGACGCTAGAAGCGTCCGCCGAGCGTGAGCCTTGCCCCGCCGTCGGAGGTGCAGGCTTCGTCGTGATCAACGCCGCGGCGTTTGCAGCGCTCTGGATAGTTTCCCCGCAACCGCTTCGCTCGCCGTGATCTCGCGCAAGCGGCGCGGCTTGATGATGCGAATGCTCGGCTGCGATTGTTCGAGCACCTGCTCGATCGCTTCGAGGATCGACGACGCGCTCACGCTGCACGTCCGATCGGTGCGAGCTGACGAGCCATCCGGTCGAGCTCGCGAGTGCGGGCGACGGCGCGCAGACCCGCCGCGCGAATCTCCTCGATGTCCTCGCGCGCCGCGTGCCCCTCGGGCAAGGTCTCGAGGACGAGCTCCGCCAACGACAGGATCGCTGGCATGTGGTTATTGATGTCGTGCGCGGCGCTGCGCGTGAGCAGCGCGATCGCTTCGAGGCTGTCTGCCGCCTGCTCGCTCGTGTCCGTCATGTTTCAGTGAGTCGGCCAGTCGAGCATCCCGTGAAGGACGATCGACAAACTCTCTGTGCGCTACTTGAACGTCGACGAGTCGATCCCGTGACGCTGGAGCAGACGGCGAAAGTTCGTGCGGTCGAGACCTGCCAGGCGGGCGGCCTCCGACACCGACCCCTTCGCGCGCTCCATGACCTTCGTCAGGTAACGCTTCTCGAACGAAGCGCTCGCACGACGCTTCGCGTCGGTCAGCGGCTCGAGCATCTCGTCGTCGGGCGCGGCGGTCGAGCCCGAGAGCGGACGCGAACGGCCGGAGATTGTCGCGGGAAGCGAATCTGGCCCGATCACGTCACCGTGATGGAGCGCGATCGAATGGAGCACCGCATTCTCGAGCTCGCGCACGTTACCGGGCCACGCGTAGGCGGTCATCGCTTCCAGGGTCTCCGGATGTAGGCTCGGTGGCTTCGCGCCGCCGTGCTTTTTCATGAAGTGAGCCGCGAGCAGTGGCAGGTCGTCGTACCGCTCGCGCAATGACGGCACGCGCAGCACGACGACGTTGAGGCGATAGAACAGATCCTGGCGGAACCGGCCCTGCTCGACGGCAGCGTTGAGATCGACGTGAGTCGCGGCGATCACGCGCACGTCCACCTTGCGGGTGCCGCTGCCACCGACTGGGCGCACCTCGCTCTCCTGCAGCACGCGCAACAGGCGTGCCTGGACAGTGAGCGGCATGTCACCGATCTCGTCGAGAAACAGCGTGCCACCGTCGGCCTCGACGAACACCCCAGCGCGATCGCTGGTCGCGCCGGTGAACGCGCCCTTGGTATGGCCGAACAGCTCGCTGTCGATCAGCGATTCGGGAATGGCACCGCAGTTCAGTGCGACGAAGCGCTTGCGACGGCGCGGACCGCGATCGTGGAGCGCGTGTGCGACGAGCTCTTTACCCGTCCCACTCTCGCCCTGGATCAAGATCGGAACGTCTTGGTCGCCGAGGCGCTCGACGGACGCGCGGAGCTTGCGCATCGGAGCGCTGGCGCCGACGAGCGTCGGACCCGCTTCCTGTCTACCGCCCTGTGTACCGGCGAGCTGCCGGCGCAGCTGCGCGAATCGCGCAGCGGATTGCACCATCGAGGACAGCTGGTACGGTTCGAACGGCTTGGTCAGGTAGTAAAAAGCGCCGGCACGCATGCACTCGGTCGCGGTCGCTGCGCTGCGATCGCCAGTGAGCATGATGCACGCAGCGTGAGATCCAGCGGCGCGAAACCGGTGGAGCACTTCGAGCCCGGACATTCGAGGCAGCCCCATGTCGAGGATCACGACGTCCCAGTCGCCCTCGCCCGCCTCGAGCCGCTGCAGCACGGGGACGGGGTCCATCGATTCCTCGATGCCAAACCCGTCGGTTCGCAGCTTACGTGCGATCGCCCGCGAGACATCCTCGTCGTCCTCGAGGACCATCACCTTCGCAACCAACGCGGGTCCTTCCATCGCGCGTGCGATCAAGGTCGCACGCGCGAAACGAGAAATCCATCCGTTGAGCGGTTCGGCGCTCACGACGCCGCAAGCACTGTCTTGAGAGCAACGGCGGCTGCGGTCAGTCGGCGGCGGAGCTCCGCGGGCGCGATGGGCTTGATGAGCACCGCGTCCGCACCAGCCGCGAGGCAGTCCGCACGCATCTCTTCGTCGTCCTCGCCCGTGAGCACCGCGACGAACACGGTGTCACCGCAGGTCGCCTTGAGCTCGCGAACGACCGCGAGACCACACGTTGGCATGTTGAAGTCGACGACGACGATATCGGGGCGCATGGCCGCCGCTTGGTCAAGAGCAGGGCCCGCATCCGCCGCGGTCGCGACGTCGAACCCGTCGCGCGCCAGCA
>JAYVWH010000501.1:0-5469 GCA_043786265.1 Kofleriaceae bacterium
GCATCGTCATCGTGGTCTTCGCCGTCTGGTCCGGTGTCTTCTCGCTGAACGCATCCGGCGTCGTGAAGTTCGCGTTGCCCGAGAACGCGATCTTCGTGCGGCTACGGAACACGAGACCGATGCCCGCATCCGCAGTTGGTTGCCAGAACGCGGACGCGTCCGCTCCGATGCCCTGACCCGCGAGATCGAGACGCACGTCGCCGTCCATGTCGATGAAGTCGAGGTTGCGCTGGATCTGGAGCCGGCCCGCATCGAAGTGGATGCCGCCGCCAATGCGCAGCGCGCCGAAGCTGTATGCCGCGAACGGCGCAGCGCGTAGCACGAGCAGATCCGTCTTCACGCTCTCGCTCGCGCCTTGCCAAGTTGCGGGCCACACCACGCCACCCCCGAACGGCACGCCGACAGCGATGCCAGCGGCCCACCGATCCTTCGCGTAGCTCGCATCGAGATGCGGCGGCGTCTTCCATGGATTCTCGCTGTCCGCGCTCCACGAGCCATCGGTGCCGCGTGCCTCGAGGGCAGGGTGGGCGAGCGCGAGCGCGATACCAACGCGCCAGCCGCCATCATCGGCGAGTGCTGCCGGATCGTTCCACGCGGCACCCGCGTCGTCGTCGCGTCCAGCACCGGCGCCACCGGTCCCCGCGGACACCGCGTTCTGCTGTGCGACGGCGGTGCCGCCTGCGTGTGCGACGCCCGCACCGAGCAGCGTCAGACCGAGAGTTAGCGTTACCTTCGACATCACAGTGCCTCCCCGTTGAGAAACTTCGCGAGGTCTGTGACGCCGCGGAAGTACTCGGGCTCGAGCGGAATCGTCAGAAATCCGTGCTCTGCGATGTAGTCGCGACGCGGCGCGCCGGTGACCGCCTCGAGAACTTTGGTGTTGTCGTTCGGGATGATGAAGTCGAGCTTAGCCATCTGCAGCAGCAACGACCGCGCGGCGATGACCGGACCGAGGTGCTGCGGGTCAACGCGGTCCATGAACCACTTCGCGACCGTGAGGAAGCGGCGACCCTCGAACGACTCGCGCTCGATGTGCTGGCGGGTGAAGAACGCGTTCATCTGGCCCGAGAAGAACGTCGACTTGTCGAACATCGGCACCAGGTTCGCGCCCGGGACGTTGAGCACTGCGCGCTTGATGTCGGGGTTCGTGCCGAGGAACACCGCGCCCATGATCCCGCCGAGCGACTGGCCGGCGTAGTAGATCTTCGACGTGTCGACGGCGCGCCCGGTGACGGCCTGCCAGTTGCCGAGGCGCAGCGAGCGGTCGAGGGCGCCGAGATCGACAAGCGCCTGCTGGAAATGATCCTTGCTGTTCGCGATGTGCTCGATCTCGAGGAACATCGCGCCCGACGCGACGGGCATGTCGATCACGCCGAACGTCGCCAGCTTGTTCCCGTTGCCCTGCGCGTCGACGCACTTGCCCTCGTCGTTGCACGTGGTGCCCGCGCTGCACGGTTCGAGCGACGCGAGGCTCCCGTCGAGCGGGTCGACGACAGAGATCGGGCCGCCCTTCGCGCAGTAGGTGCGACCGCCGTGATACGGGAAGTCGATCGAGATCGCGGCGAAGCCCTTGGCTGCGAGCGCGTCACCGACGGCGAGCACGAACCGGCTCTCGGTGATCAGGCCGTGGCCGAAGATCACGACGGGCACCGGCCCGGTCGCGTTGCCCTTCGGCATCGTCATCGTGAACTTGATGTCGTGCACATCGTTGCCGCCGTCGCCACGCCACTGCCGCGTCTTCTTGTCGAGGAAGTCAGCGGTCTTGATCGTCCCGTGATAGACGCGGCTGACATTGACGATCGAGCCGATGCCGAACGGGAAGTCCGCGAGCGCTTCGCCGGGAGTCATTCGCACGATGTTCGCGGGGTCGGCGGGGACCGCGAGCGTCGTCGCGGTCTCGCGGAGCGCGACGAGCGGCTGCTCGACACTCATCGTCGTGAACGGCCACGCGGCGAGGATGTGATCGCGGCCGAGCGCGTCGAGCACCGGTGCGAGCTGCTGGCGCGCCTTCTCGAGCTTGAGCGCATCCTGATTGCCGATCGCGCGGATCTGGCTGACACCGTCGACGAGCACCGGCGTCTGCGAGCGCAGGAAATGCCCGATCGGCATGATCGCGGGCGTCTTGCCGGTCTGATCCTGAACCGCCTTGTCGACGACGAGCGCGTAGCTCGTCTTCTCGGTGAGCCTGCCGGACTTCGGCGTGACGATCAGGTGGACCTTGTCGGCGAGCAGCTCGACCGTCGCAGGCACGAGCACTGGCTGCACGCTGCCGATCTGATAGAGGCGAACGTTCTGCTCTGTCACCGAGCCAGAGTTCGCGGGCGCGGTGAGCTCGAACAGCTGGCTGCCGGTGAGCGCGGCGCCGTCGAGGTCTTTCAGGCGGCCCTTGGCCTCGGCCTCGACCGCGCTGTCCCACGGTGCAGCCGGAACGTCCACGCGGCCGGTCGTCGGATCGACCATCATGTCGATCGGTAGCGGGATTCGCTGCGACGGCTGATCCATCGCGAGCTCTGTCTGCTTTGTCACCGTGAACGCCCATAGTGCGGCGACCTCGTCGCGCGGGACATTCTTTGCGGCGAAGTAGTCGAACGCGCCGACGAGGTCCTTGCGGATGCCCTCGAGGCGGTTCGCGTTGGACACGCGCTCGTCGTGATCGTCACCCGGGAATGCATGCTCGTGACCGGGCGTGTCGAGCGCCTCGGTCTGGCGCAAGAAGTAGAACGCGGCGTCGCAATCGACCTTCTCGCCACCGCGGCCCACCACGCCCTTGCTGCCACCGCGCACGAGCGCGACGTAACGGTCACCGCGCAGCCAGCCGGTCCGCGGCGGATCGATCGTCAGCTTCGTGCCATCGGCCGACAGCGTCAGCCGTGCATCGGCGACGCGCTCGGGGACCGTGCCCCAGTGCCAGATCTGCACCGTGCCATCGGTGATCGACTTGTCATCGATCGCGCCGGTGAACTCGACCGTGGCCGACATCAGGCTCGACCAGCCATCGAGCGTCTCGAGGTACTGGTAGAACTCGGCCTCGGTCGGATTGAGCTTCGCGCGCTCCTTGTCCGTGTCGTTGGGGAGGTTCAGCCTGCCTGCCGCGGCGTCGCGCAGGACGTCGGTGGGCATCGGGACCACGCTCGCATCCGGGTCGAACCGCGCGTGAATGACCGACCCCGGTGGGTCGAGCTCGAGGCTGGTACAGCTCGCGGTGAAGACGAGTCCAAACAGCACTAGCTGACGCATAGTCCCTCCCATGGCGGGCGAGCTTTCCTCGGTTATTGAAACCGAGTCAAGAGCTGATTGACTTTAAGTCAGTAACGCACATTGCCGAGGCCGTCGGAAAAGCCGCCGGCGCCGTGTACGTCATCGAGTGAAGGAGCGCTCGCTCGTCCCCCGCATCGCGGCTCACGCATTGCGATCTTACTCATCGGAGCGGCTCCACGTGCATGCGATTGAGATACGTCCCTGCCGCGTGGCCGACGGAATCGAAGCCTCGCCCGGGCCCCGTGTCGGCGAGTGTGATCGCGACGAGGGCCACACCATCGCGCGAGAAGAATTGGATCGAGCCCTGCGGAACACCGCTGCCCGCGGTCGGCGAAGGCTCGGTGCTGAGCTGCGCCGACCAGTCATCAAACGTCACGCGGCAGCCCGCATCGCTTCCGTCGCGCGGCCGGATCTCGAGGCTGATCGGCGCACCGCGCTCGAGAGGTCCCGCGCCAAGCTCGGTGTACGGCGCTTTCTCCGCGTCGCCGGCGCGCACGACGCGGAACACGTGATCTTCGTCGAGATACCCGAGCTTCACCGGCCGGCCGGCAGGGTAGTCGGCGGGCTCGATCGGAAACCGCGTCGTGCCGGTCGGGCCGAATGCGATTGTCGCGTCGAACGTCATCTGGATCGTCGTGAACGAGTCGAGGTGCGCATAGACGGGTGAGTGCAGCGTCGACACCGCCTCGATGCGCACGTCGCTCTCGTCCCTGCGCACGACGAGCGTGCTCTCGCCGTCATCGCGGAATGCCGCACGCAGCTCGGTCGGCGTCTCCTCGAGGGAAGTGAGCTTGCGGTGCGAGCCGTGCGGTCCGGGCGCGAGCACGGTCCACGTTCGATCCGGCGAGCGGCTCGTGAACGTGAGCACCGGATTGAGCTGGAGCGTGTGACTGCCACAAGGCACGAGAAGCTGCTCGGTGGATCCTGTGTCTGCGGTCGGCGCTCCGTGCACCTGCGCCAGGAATCCGCCGAGCGGCCGCGTCGACGGCAACGGCGCACGTTGCGCGAGGATCACGACAAACCCGAGAACCGCACCGCAGGCGGCTGCGGCGAACGCTCGTGCGAGGCGATCGTTTGCCCACCACGCAATGGCGAGCAAGGCGACCGCGACGAGCGTCGGGACAGCGGCGCGCGCGCCGGTGATCGATACCGGGAACAGTAAGACGCCGGTGAAAACCGCACTCGTCCATCCACCGGCCGCCGCCGCGATCAATCCCTGCACGCCGGCGGTGTACGACCGGATCAGTAGACCGACGAACGCTGCGACCACCGCGAGCATCGCGACCGCCGGAATGACGGTGTTGCTCCACATGTGTAGGTCGTTGAAGTCGAACCCATGCGGCAGCATCACGCCGGCGGTGATGCCCGCGAGAAGATGCAGCACGAGTACCGCGGCCGCGACGAAGCGAGACGAACGCGATGCCATCTCAGTCTCGGCGGTGAATTCGCGCTTCGGGGATGCGCGATCGGCCGCGCACGATCGGGGGCGCCTCGCCCATACGGCGCACGAGTGGCAAGCCGATGAACAACAGCCCGCCGATCGCTCCGATGATCCAGTGGCTCGGGAGGTCGAGCAACTCGGCGTCGCCGCAGATCGCGAGCAAGAAGCCGAGCATCCCGACCGTGGACGCCCACATGATCCAGATGATGATCGCGGGCCAGCGCGGCTGCATGTAAGCCCAACCCGCGGGGATGAAGAAGCAGATCACGAAGAACCGGACCTCGCCCGTGCCGATGATGCCCGCGGCGATCCCGAGCCCGAACATCACGAAGATCAGGGCGCGGAGGCGGCGGACGATGTGTTCTTCACTTGCCATAGACGAGGCCGAGGTAGAGGAGCTCTCGATGGAAGTCTAGCTCCATCATGGCAGATGCAAGGTTTCTCCAGATGGCGGCGCGGCCCTCGAGCGACCACTCGCCGCCCATGTTGCGCGCGACCCGCACCTGGAGCGAGCTGCGATTCTCGTCCTCGACGTTCGTGAACTCCTGCGACTGCAGGTCGCGGCGGACGACCAGCCCGTCGAGATACTGGTCGAGCTGCAGGATGCCGAGCAGTGTGATGAACACGCGCTCGCCGGCAGGGACGGTTGCCGTTGCGCTGATGCGGTGCCGCGCGAGGGACTGGCCGAAGCTGTTCGAATCGATCAGCGCGAGCTGGTAGCCGATCGCAGCGACCTGCTTGCCGACCCACGTGAGCTCGACGCCCGCGCG
>JAYVWH010000502.1:0-2165 GCA_043786265.1 Kofleriaceae bacterium
GATGCCGTCCTCGTTGGACAGGACGAAGAAGGCGGGGAACTGCTCGTCGCGCGCGGGCTCGACTGCGAGGCCTACTTCCTCGAGGACCTTGCGCACAGCTGGCATGTCCGCGCGCTTGGCCGGGCGCATCGCGTCGCCGATCGCGTCGAGTAGCTTGTCGTGCAGGCCATCGAAGCTACCGCTCGACATCACGGCGACCACGTCGCCGGGCGCCGCGCTCTCCGCGAGCTGCTTCACGATCTGGCTGACCTCGGGGACGTAGCTCCCCTTGGTCCCATTACGGTGAAGATCGAGCGCGAGCTTCTCGGGATCGAAACGGTCCTCGACCGGGACCTTGTTCGGGAACGTGAGGCGCCCGACTATCACCTCGTCGGCGTGCGAGAACGCATCGGCGAACTCGTTCTGGAATGTCTTGCGATGGCTGGTCGCGCTGCGCGGCTCGTACACCGCGATCAGACGGCGCTTCGGAAACCGCTTGCGTAGGCCCTTGAGCGTCTCGCGGACAGCCGTGGGATGATGGGCGTAATCGTCGAGGACGGTCACGCCGCCGGCGATACCGCGTAGCTCCTGACGACGGCGCACGCCCGCAAAGCTGCCGATGCCGCGCTGGATGTCCTTGACCGAAACGCCGAGCGAGTGCGCGACCGCGATGGCGGCGACGCAGTTGGCGACGTTGTGGCGGCCGACAAGCAGCGTCTCGAAGCGACCGAGCTGCTCGGCCTTGTGAAACACGTCGAACGAAACGCGGCCGCTCTTGGCGACCTCGAGGTTCTTTGCCCACCAGTGAACGCCGACCGGCGCGCCGCCGTCGGTGTCGATCTCGAAGTGGTCGCCGGAGTCGCCACCGATCACGCAGTAGGTCTCGACCGCGCACGCGGCGCCTTTCGCGACCGCGCGTGCATCGGCGGACTCGGCGCTGACGACCAGGAGGCCATCGGACGGGAGCAGCGCGATCAGCTTCTTGAACGTGTCACGCACGGCGTCGAACGACGGGAAGATGTCGACGTGGTCGAGCTCGACGCTCGTCAGGATCGCCGTGCGCGGCTTGTAGTGCGCGAACTTGGGGCCCTTGTCGAAGTACGCGGTGTCGTACTCGTCGCCTTCGATCACGAAGGCATCTCCCTTGCCGAGCCGCCACCCCTGACCGAGCGCGACCGGCACGCCGCCGACAAACATCGACGGATCGCGTCCAGCCTCTTGCAGCACGTGCGCGAGCAGCGACGTGGTCGTGGTCTTGCCATGCGTACCGGCAACCACGACCGAATGCTTACCCTCGAGCAGCTTGTCGCCGATCACCGCGGGGAACGACGTCAGCTCGAGACCGCGCTCCTTGGCGGCTAGAACCTCGATGTGGTCCTTACCGTGGACGTTGCCCACGACGACCAGCTCGGGTCCCCACTCGAGGTTGGCGGGTGCGTACGGCATCATCACTGGAACGCCGAGCGCAGCGAGCTGCTCGCTCATCGGCGGATACACGGCGGCGTCGGAGCCGCGTACGTCGTGCCCCGCTGCTTTGAGCAGGCCCGCGACGGCTCCCATCCCCGTCCCACCGATGCCAATTAGATGCACCTTCACGATTCGCGGTCGCAACCTACAGGTCCGGCCACCGTGCGTAAAGCCCTGTGCGCTCAAAGAATCGGCTACGATCCGGGGCGGGAAATGGACGGGTCCAAGCACGAACGCAGGCAGTACTTCCGAGGGAAAGCGCGCGCCGGCCGCGTCCTGCCGGTGCGGTTCCGGACCACGCTTCACCCGTCGTGGATCGTGGCCCAGACGCGAGATATCGGCATCGGCGGCGCGTTCATCGCAACCTCAGAGCTGCAGCCCGCTGGCGCCACGATGACGCTCGAGCTGACGCTGCCGACCACCGAGCAGACCTTCACGCTGCCCGCGATCGTGCGCTGGGCCAAGCCCGGCCACGGCATGGGCATCCAGTTCGTCGGCGTCGACGTCGACATCCTGCTCGAGCTCAACGATTTCTTCTCGACGCTGACGTCTCACTGATTGTGCTTACACTCGCTTCACGTCGGTCGATTCGAAGATCTTGTCGGCACTCGCGGGCACGAAGCCGTGGAACAGCTCGCCACTGGGCAGTGGGTAGCGGCGGGCGAACTCGTAGTAGCAGCTTGGAATCCGCACGGTCGCATCGGCGAACTGGACCGGGA
>JAYVWH010000503.1:0-5232 GCA_043786265.1 Kofleriaceae bacterium
TCATTCGCACCGCGCGCGACAAAGCCCATCTGCTTCATCGCGCCGACGATGCGGCGGGTGTCACGGGTCAGCGCGCCCTGGATCAGCTCGACAATGCCGCCGCGGACATTCGCGGGAATCTCGGCGACGGCACCGAAGTCGAGAAAGACGATTGTCGGCGGGCCATCGGGCGTGGCCGGCGGGCGCACCAGCAGATTTCCGGGGTGCGGATCGGCGTGATAGATGCCGTCGGAGAAGATCTGTTGGCAGTAGATTTCGACGACCTGCCGCGCGAGCTGACCGCGGTCGAGCCCGAGCGCCTTGGTGCCGATACGGTCGGTGATCTTCACGCCGCTCTCGAAGTGGGTGACGAGGACGCGCGTGGTCGAGAGCTCGCTGACGACGCGCGGGAAGGCGACGTCCGTGCGGCCCTCGAAGTTCGCGCCGATGCGTGCGGCGTTCTCGGCCTCCGCGCGGTAGTCGAGCTCCTCCATCACGATCGCGCGGATCTCGCGATACAGCTCCTCGAGGCCCTGGTACGGGATGAACCATTCGACGATGCGGAAGATGCGGCGCAGCGTGTTGAGGTCGCGGCGCACGACCTCTTCGATATCTGGATATTGAACTTTGACCGCGACCTTGCTGCCGTCGGTGAGCTTGGCCAGGTGGACCTGTCCGATCGAAGCGGACGCGATCGGGCGGCGCTCGAAGTGCGAGAACAGCTCGTCGGGAGCCTTGCCGAGCTCCTCGCGAATGCGCGCCTCGATGTCGGCGTAAGGTCGCGGCGGGACGGAATCTTGAAGGCCCTCGAGCTCCTTCCGAAACTCTTCGGGAAGGAAGTTCGTCATGATCGAGATCAGCTGCCCGACCTTGATGAACAGGCCCTGCAGCTCGATGATCGTGCGCTCGATCCGGCGCGCGTTCTTGAGATTTACCTGGCGTAGGTTGTGGGCAATCCACGCATCGGCGTGAAACCGGGCGCGGAACTTCAGCCATACGTAGCTGACGATGACCCGCCAGGTGGTCCAGTACGCGCGCAGGCTGCGCATGCCCAGGCGCGGAGGACGGCCCTCGACGGCGTCGTCTCGATAGCGCCGCGACTCCTGCGCGACCCGCTGGATCGACGACATCCCGGACCCGATGCCCGAATTCCCTTCCCCCACGCCGCTACCGGCCTCGGGGCCCTTCGTAGACCCCTCGTCGGGCTCCCTGGCCGCCGGCTGCGCCATGCTGCGAATGATATCATTTACGAGCAATGGCCACCGACGACGATCCACCGGGGGACCCCCGCGAGGTGCGCGAGGCGAGCGAGAAGCTCAATGACCGCCTGACCGACCGGATCCGTCAGGGGACGACTCCGCCCGACGACAAGCTCAACGACACCATCCGGCAGCGGCTGGAGCACCTGGTGCCCGAGCTGGTCAAAAAGACGTTCGCTGCCGGCATGGGGGCGGTATTCTCGACGGAGGAGGGCATCCGGCGCATCGCGCGCGAGGTCAGCCTGCCCGATGTCGTTGGCCTGGTGGCGAGCTCGGCCGATGGTGCCAAGGACAAGGTCTTCGAGATCGTCGCCCGCGAGACCCGCGACTTCTTGTCGACCCTGAACCTGACCGAGGAGATCGCAAAAATCCTCACGACGCTGTCGCTCGAGATCAAGACCGAGATCCGGTTCATCCCCAACAGCGAACGGCTCACCGGCGCGGAGCCCGACGTCAAGGCGAGCGTTCGCGTGAAGCGCAACGACAAGGTGATCGGTGGGGATGACAAGGACACCTCCAAGGACACCAAGGAGGCCAAGGATGGCAAGGACACCAAGGACAAGGGCGACCCGGCCAAGGACCCGACGGGCGACAAGGATCGCGACAGCCGGTCGCGTCTACGGTTCTGGCGCCGCGACGGCGAGAACACGGTGGTCGACGGCGCCGAGGACGACGACGAGGGCGGGCCCGACAGGTAGCGTGATATCGTCACCCTCGTGATGGCCCGGGTGACCGCCGTATGCGTGCTTTGCCTCGCCGGCTGCGCGCAGATCTTCGGCATCGATAATACGAGCGCGCCACCTGATGTCGCGCTGCCTCCGCGCGGGACTCTCACGATCGAGCGCCTGTCGATCGGCGCCAGCATGCAACGCAACCCGTTCGACGCAACGGGGATCACCAGCTCGTACTACATCGAGGACAGCGCCGACACGAGTGGCCTGCGCCGCATCCCGGCGACCGTCGCGGGCAACGTGTTCTCTGCAGACCTACCTGATGGCGTGCCTGCATCGGTCGAGACACTCGTCAACGATCCGAACCCGTACAAGCGGCTGATTGCGTTTCCCAACCGCGACATCAAGTGGTCGCAAGGCTTCTACGAGCACCCTTCGCCCGAAGCCGCACCGCCGACCGGGGTACTCAACGTGACGTTGACGCTTCCGACTGGCTACGAGGCAGGACAGCTGATTCGCATCTTTGCGATCGGCCCGTGGTCGTATCGCGACCTTGTTGGCAACGAGCTTCCCGCCGCGGGCATCGGCGCGACCGCGGTCGGGCCCGTCGACGTCCCGTACGACATGACGAGCTTCGCATCGTCTATCGGGCCACGCGCGTTGCAGAAGATCACCTCGGCAGATCGCGTGGTGGCGCTACGCTACACCGGCAGTGACCTGACCGCGGCCGGCGACTTCGCCACGTTCGATCAGACTGGCGGTACGGACGCGGTCAGCGCGACGCTCGTCGCGGTCACGCATGCGCCCCTCGCCGTCGCCGTGGATCCGTCGGCGAACGCGACGCGGCTGGCCCAGACCACGCCGAGCAATCCGACACTCGGCCTGGGCTGGGTCGTGGTCGCATCACCGCCGTGGCGCCTCGCGAACGCGAGCGGCATCCAGCTCAACGCGGGCAACGCCACGACGACGGACACGACGATCACGGCGGGCTTCGGCAATCCCTTCGAGGGGTACGACTGGAAGAGCCTGTTCGTCTGGAATCCGAGCCGCTCTCGCAGCTACACACCGCCCGCGCTCATGTTGCCGGTGACGCTGTACAGCGGGCTGCAGCACTACTTTGCACCCGGCGCGAGCAACACCGTCGATATCCAGGCCGGTCTGCCGGTGCTCGTGTCGGTCAACGATCAGCCGCTGACGTCGGACGGCCTGACCCTCACGGTCGACCCGAACAAGTCGGTCAAGCTCAGCATGGTGGCCGACAAGACGTCGAACACGTTCTACCAGTACAACATCCACGAGCTGGTCCCGAACGCGGCGATGCCGCCGACGGCGCTCGAATTCCGCCTGGTCTACTCGGTGGTCTCCCAGACGGCCGACGTGCGAATTCCGGCCGGTGTCCTCGTGACGGGCAAGACGTATTCGATGCGCGCCCACTGCGTCAAAGGTGGGTTTCCGAGCATCGCCACCGGGGACTTCACGGACCGTGATCTACCGCTCACACTGGGGTACTTCGATAGCGGCGTGTTCACGGTTGCGGCTCCCTGAGGGTGTTACGATTATTTTGATGAGACTAGGTTTGGCGGCGCTCGTCGCCAGCACGGGCTGCGCCCAGTTGTTCGGCATCGACGATACGACCCGCGCCGACGCAAACTCCGACCTCGCGAGCGTGCAGGTGCAGAAGGTCTCGGTCGGCGCCTCTGTCATCAAGACGCCGCTCGACATGTCGAACCAGACCGCGACGTTCTATGACGATAGCGCGGGTACGCTGGCGCCGATTCCCGGCGTGCAGACTGCGATGGATACGTTCTCGGCGAGCGCCCCCGGGACGCCGTCGGTGACCTACACCGTGCCGGACGTGCAGATTCCGACGCGTCTCCTCGCGCTACCCGCGCGTGCGCAGAAGGCGAACTACATCGAATTCGAGCACCCCAACCCGCAGGACCCGCTGCCGAGCTCCGCGATCGATCTGAGGATCACGCTGCCGACCCCGTACATGACTGGCGAGACGTTCTCGATGCAGGCGATCGGCGCATGGATGGCACACCCCATTGGCGCCGCGGATCTGCCGCTGGCCAACATGGGGATGAGCGTGATCAACCCGGCGCCGCTTCCCTACTCGGCGTTCACGTCGCTGGTGCCGGGCAACCCGAAGATGCGGATCACGAACGCCGACGTGTTCCTCGTGCTGCGCTACACCGCCGCAAAGCTGTCCGGCGTGTTCGAGGCGCAGTTCGATCAGACCGACGGTCCTGATGCGGTGGCCGGAACGATGACGGTGGTGCCAGCCACTAGCATGCTGATGGGGACGATCGATCCGTCGGGCTACTCGACTCGGTTTGCGGCAGCAAATCCCGCGGTGACAGGACTCGGCATGAGCTGGAGGGTGAGCGCGTCGCCGGGCTATGCGCTCGGCTTGGAGACCGGGGTCCGTCTCGCCAATGGCGGTGCGAGCTCCGACACGACGATTCCGCTGACGACCTACGGCAACCCGTTCGAGTCGCTCGACTGGAAGGCTGTGTTCACGTTCACGGCAATCATGACCCGGTCCTACGCCTACATGGAGAACGGGATGATGGGAATGGTGGGGCTGAGCGCCAACATGACGACGCTGAGTGAGCCGAGCACGTCGCTCAACCTGTCGATGCCTGCCGGGTTGCCGATCCTGATCCAGGCCAATGACCTGACGCTCGTCACCGACGGCAGCACGGTACCGCTCGATCTGACCAAGCCCGTCACCATCAAGGCAACCCTCGATCGCCCGACGAACACAGCGTACGAGATGACGCTCACGCAGGTCGGTCTCGACGTCTCGGGGACGGCACCCGTGATCACGCGCAAAGTGATCGTCGATGCATTCACGGCCGGCGCGCCGACGTTCCGGTTGCCGCCGGAGCTGTTCACGGTCGGCAAGACTTACTACGTCACGTTCCGCTCGTTCCAGGGTGCGCCGCCCAATGCCGCCGACGGTGATATGCAAACCGTGACGTTGCCGTACTCGACCGCTTCGCTCGACAGCGCTGTCTTTACCGTGGGGATGCCATGAAGCTCGCAATCACGCTGATCTCGGTCCTCTCCCTCACGTCGGTCGCACACGCTGACAAGAAGGAGAAAGCAGAGGCGCTGTTCAAGCAGGGCAAGAAGCTGATGGGCGACAAGAAGTACGCCGATGCGTGTGCTGCATTCGAGGAGAGCTACCAGCTCGATCCCGGCATCGGTGCGGAGCTCAACGTCGCAAAGTGCTACGAGGAGTGGGGCAAGATCGGGCGCGCGTTCACCGCGTATCAGCTCGCCGAGAAGCTCGCGAGGGGTGACAACGATCCGCG
>JAYVWH010000504.1:0-7481 GCA_043786265.1 Kofleriaceae bacterium
GGCGCCCTACATCGATGTCTCGCTTGGCTTCGAGAGCCGCAACTACAAGCCGCCACCGACGCTGCTCGAGGAGAAGGACCCCGATCCGAGCCGGACCCAGGAGCTGTTCATCGGCCTGTCGTTCAACGCACAGGGCCTCGTTGACAAGCACCTGTCTCGCAAGTCGAAAGTTCGCAAGACCTTCCACGGATTGTTCGAGGTCCTGACCCCGCCGCTGACGCTGCCCATGTTTGGTGTCGAGCGCTCGACGCGCCATCCCGGTTCTGGCGGCGCCTGACGAAGACGCAACCGTGACGATCGCCGCCGTGTCACGCCTTCGTGCGCGCTGGAATCGCCCTGTGTTGCCTTGCCGCGTGTACGTACTTTGACCCCGTCGCCGAAGTGCCGCGCGGGCACCGCGAGGTATCGACGACGACGCAGGCGATCCAGCTGATTCTCGACGAGAATCCAGCGCCGCGCGTATATGCGATCGGCGAGTACCACGAGACCCGCAACGCGATAGCGGCGACCTCGCCGCTCGCACGTTTCACGCAAGAGATCATCTCGCTCCTCGAACCGCACGCGCAGCACCTCGTCGTCGAGGCGTGGCTCGATGCGAGCTGCTGGTCCCCGTCGAACACGCACGACAAGATCGTCGAGACGACACAGCGCCCAGGGACGACTTCGATGGAGGTGATGCGGCTGGTACGTCACACCCAACAGAGCGGCCTGCAGGCGCACACGCTGCCGATGACGTGCATCGAGTACGACTCGGTGATCGATGCGAGCGGCCACATCGACTTCCTGCTGCTGCTGCAGCTCGTGACGGCCAAGCTCGCGGAGGTCACGCGCGGGCTCGTCGCCCACGGCAACAACGTGATCGTCTACGGCGGCGCGCTGCACAACGACCTCTACCCGCGCTGGCCGCTCGAGGCCCTCAGCTACGCGAAGCCGCTAGCCACGCAGCTGGACGGCAAGGTCCTCGAGATCGACCTGGTGGTGCCCGAGGTCGTCGCGAATATGGCGATGATCCGCAGCGAGCCGTGGTTCCCGCTGCTGGGGCGCGCCTCGCCAGACCGGGTGATCGTGTGGCAGCGCGGCCCGGCGAGCTACGTCGTGATCCTCCCGGCGCAGAGCGAAGACGTGTCGAGAGTGGCGAAGCTCGTCCAACGTATGTAACCGTGTGGCATGCGTACGTGGAGCCTCGCGATCGCCGTCGCGGTGTTCTGCTTGTACATGGTGTCGTCGAGCCGCGAGCCCGCGTGGGGCGATGCGCGACCGATGTGGGAGGTCGCAGATCGAATCGTCCAGCACGGCGCGATCGACATCAAGACGCGCTGGCCCGACGACATGCCGCCGGGCCGCGACGGCAAGACCTATGGCATCACGCCGCTCGGGCCCGATCTCGTGCACGTTCCCGGCGCCGGGCTCACCGCCGCGATGCACTCGCTCGCACCGACCCAGGACGTGCTGCTCAGGCCGCTGTTCACGCACCTCGCGCCCGCACTGCTGGGCGCGCTCGCTTGCGTCCTGTTCTTTGGGCTGCTCGTCGATCTCGGTCGCACCAAGCGAACCGCGAGCCTGTGCACGCTCATCCTCGCGGTGGCGACGACGACGTGGGTATACGCGCGAATGCCGTACTCCGAGATCCTGCAGTTGACGTGCTTCCTCGGGCTGTTCCGCCAGACGCTACGGGTGTGCAACGAGCCGACGAAACGCAGCGCGCTGTGGTGGGGCGTGTGGGCGGGCGCGCTCCTCAATTCGAAGTACGTGTTCGCGCTCGCGATCGCCGGGGCGGCAGCACTGGTCATCTGGACGCTGCGCAAACGGCGCGCGGAGCTGTTGCGCGTCGCGGTGTGGGGCGCGGTCACCGGTGGCCCGTTCGTCGTGCTCGCGCTCGTCTACAACTACCTGCGCTGGTCGTCGATCGCGAAGACGGGCTACGAGCCGTATCTCAGCTGGTACTTCGGGGGCAGCGTCTTCGACGGTGCGTGGGGCATGCTCGCCTCGCCGAACAAGAGCGCGTTTCTGTACTCGCCGCCGCTCGTCCTTGCCGTGCTCGGCTGGCCGCGCGCGATCCGCGAGCTGCCGCGCCTGGGCCTGGCCCTCGCGGTGATCGTGGTACCGACGTTCCTGGTCTACTGCACGTATCGATCTTGGAGCGGCGACTATGCATGGGGACCGCGCTTCTTCGTGTGGACCGTTCCGGTGCTGCTCGTCGGCATCGCGTGGTTCGTCGACACGATGCAATCGCGGATCAAGCGCGGCGTCGTGATCGCGGTCGTGGTCGCTGGCATCGGCGTCAACGTCCTCGGCAGCGCGCTCTACTGGGATCACTTCATTCGCATCTCGATCGAGGTCAAGAACCAGTGGCTCGGCCACCCCAACCGCAGTGGGGCATACATCCCCGAGCGCGGGCGCGGGCACTGCGACTCGTGCTTCGAGGACACCTACCAGATGCTGTGGCTACCGGCGTTCCAGCCGATCAAGGGCCACCTGTGGCTCGTGAGCTCGCTCGCCCGCGGCGATGCGCCCGACGGTAAAGACGCCCAGCTCGACGCGCCCTGGCGCCGCTACACGTCGCTGCCGATGAACCTCGGCTCGACGTATCCCCGGGCGCGCATCGACTGGTGGGGCCTACTCTGGATCACGGACGCTCCCGGGACCTGGCTCACCGGCGTGATCTTGTTACTGGCATTCATCGGTGGTGCCGCGTTCGGCATCATCCGGTGGATTCGCCTGCACCGATCAGGTATCCCTGCGGGAGATGCTGAAGGTCGTACCTGACCCCGATAGCGACGCCCCGAAGGGTGCCCCCACGGATGACGATATCCTGCGCTGGGCACTCGCGTACCTGCGTCACGCGCCGCTGTCCCTGACGCTGCGCGAGATCAACCGACTGGTCGCGCTCGAGTCCGTGCAGGGCACGAAGGGACCGGTGCTCGACGTCGGCTGCGGCGACGGCTTCTGGTGGACGCTGCGCGACGACACGCGCGAGATCTACGGCATCGATATCTCCGCGGGCGAGGTCGCCCAGGCCAAGAAGCGGATCAACGCCGAGCTGTCCGATGTCTCCCGCGAGACGCCGTTCGCCGGCACCAAGTTCGCCGAAGTGATCGGCAATTGTTCGCTCGAGCACGTGCCCGACATCGACGCCGCGCTCGGCAATCTGCGCAACGCCGCCAGCGATGGCGCCCGCCTGATCATGTTCGTACCGACGCCGCGTTGGGCGTATCAGGGCCGCATTCAGTCGCTGCTCCTCAAGCATGCGCCGCGCGTCGCGATGGCGCTGTCGGGCGCGCTCAACGGCTTCTTCCAGCACTGGCACCTCTACGATGCCAAGGTCTGGACCCGCCTGCTCGAGACCCACGGCTGGCACGTGCGCGAGATCCACGGTCTCGGCTCGGCGCGCTCGGAGTTCTTGTTCCGCGCGTTCATGCCGCCGGCGTTCGCCGAGTTCATCGCGAAGAAGGTGACCGGCTTCTACCCGTCGAAGCTCGCGCGATACCTGCCCGACGCCGCGATCGCACCGCTCGCGAAGCTCGTGCGCTGGGCGGTCTCCGATCCGATCGTGTCAGCGGAGTCGCCCCACGCGTACGAGTATCTGATCATCGCGGAAGCCGCGGACGTCCCGGTCCGATGAGCGCGCAGCCCGACTACTTCGTGAATCACGAGCGCACGCGGCAGTTCCCGTGGACGCTCTATCACACGCCGCTCGAGCGCGACCTCGGCGCCTTTCTGGATCGCACCGCCAAGGAGCATCCGGGCGGCAACATCCTCGTCGTCGGCTGCGGCCTGCTCCACGAGATCGATGCCGCGCCGCCGGGCATGCAGTACACGGTCGTCGATATCGATCCACGCGCCGTCGAAGCGGTCCTCGCGCGCAAAGATCCGCGCATCGTCGCGGGGCACGTCGTCGGTGCCGAAACGCCGATCGAGCTCGGCACGCCGTTCGCTGGCATCTACGCGAAGGAAGTGATCGAGCACATTCACGCGTGGCCCGCGTGGCTCGTCGGCCTTCGCCGCGCGCTCGTTCCCGGAGGCCGGTTGTGGCTATCGACGCCGAACTATGGCGAGCCGTGGCTTCCCGCGATCGAATCGACCGTGCTCGAGCTCGTCGCGCGCAAGAGCGGATTCTCGCGCCGTCACATTCATCCGACGCGGTTCTCGAAGCGTTCGCTCGCGCGCGGGCTGACGTCGGCGGGATTTCGCGATGTGCACTCGAGCGTCACGCCGACGCGCCTCGCGATCACGGCGTGGGCGCAGGCCCCGCACTGATCACGCCGAACGCGAGGCGCACCCATAGCAGCACGGGGACGCGGCGCGGAGCCGGCGCCAGCATCAGGGCGACGGAGACATGTTGCGCTCGGTGTAGATGCGCAAGATGTCAGCGGCGGTCTCTTCGATCGCACGATTCGTGACGTCGATGACCGGCCAGTTCGCGTGCTTGCGGAAGATCTCGCGCGCGTATGCGATCTCGTTGTCGATGTGAGCGCGCTGGCCGTAGCTCGAATCCTGCGGCATGCCGAGGTGCGAGAGGCGCGCCTGGCGGATTCGCATCAGCATGTCGGGCTGGACGATCAGGCCGAACACTTTTCGCTCGTCGACCTGCGACAGCTCCTCGGGGGGATCGACGCCAAGGACGAGCGGTACATTGGCGACCTTCAGGCCGCGCTGCGCGAGATACGTGGACAGCGGCGTCTTCGACGTGCGCGAGATGCCGACGAGGACGAGGTCCGCCTTCGGCAAGTTGCGCGGCTCGGCACCGTCGTCGTTCTTGACCGCGAACTCGACCGCCTCGATGCGGCGGAAGTAGTCGTCGGTGATCATGTGCAACAGACCGGGGACGCCTGCGGGCGGTGCACCGAGGTAGAGGGCGAGCTTGCTGATCAGCGCGCCCATCAGGTCGACCGTCTCGATCGTGTACTTCTCGACGAGCTTCGCGATCAGATCGCGCTCCTCGGGATTGACGACCGTGAACACGACGAGCGCCTTGAGCTCGGCCGCCTTCTCGAGGATCTGCTCCAGCTCGCTCTCGAGTCGCACGCGCGAGAACATCCGGATCTGTACGGGCTCGCTGAACTGCAGCGTCGCAGCGCGAACCATGCGCTCGGCGGTCTCGCCGGTTGCGTCGCTGATGATCATCACCGTCTTCATGGCGGGGCCTCTATATCACGAGAGCTTGAACGCCTGCGCGAACGTCTCGATCTCGCCAGCATCGAGCCACAGCCCGTGCTTCGAGCAGTAATCGAACCGGACGCCGGCGCGATAGCCGACCCTCATGTCGGAGCGGCACAGCGAGCACTGCGCGGCTCCCCACGGCCACGCACTGACCTGCGCGACCTGGCCATTGGGTCCACGAAGGGGATCGCGATTGAGGTCATCCCACGACAGCACGGTCGCGAGCCGCTCGCGCGAGTACCACTCGCCGCAGCCTTGCAGGCACACCATCCGATCGAGCTCGCCGTCGGATTCCACCGGGTTGTGGCAACGGGGGCAAGTGCCGACCTGCTGCGCGCTCCGGTACGGATCCTCATCCATGCCGCGCGGTCATAACACGGGCAGGCGGACGCGCTGCGGGGCGCCATGGTCGACGACCCTCGGGCATTCGGGATCGGGAGCGGACATATCGCCCGCGACGTGTGCGCTCACCACCTTGCAGCCACCGCGACACAGCGTGTGATAGGCGCAGCTCGCGCACGGCTCGGCGGCGGTCCGCCACGTGCGGAACGGACCGAACGCGTCCGGAGCGCTCCAGTAGGTCGCCAGTGCGTCGATGCGCGGACGCTCGCCCGACGCATCGGGCGGTGGTGGCGATGCGAAGCTGCAAGCGGTCATCCGGCCGTCGGCCTTCGCGCCGACGAGGAAGTCACCACCGGTGCAACCGTAGACGGCGAGCTCCGCGAGCAGCGCGCGATCGGGTGCGTGATGCGCGAGCATGGGTGTGTACGAGCAGTCGACCTTGACCCGCACGCCGGCAGCTGCGTGACGCCGCGCCGCTGCCAGGATCGCGGGCAAGAATGCGCGATGTTGCTCGTCGGTGCAGCGCAGATCGGTGTACGCACGCGCACCGCGGCCGCTCGGCTTGAACCGCAGGAGCTCGACTTCCGACAGCCGGCGCTCGGCAGCGTAGTCGAAGATGCGGTCGAGCTCGGCGAAGTTGTGGCGCGTGACCACGACGTTGATGCCGACCTCGCGCTTGGCGGCACGGAGGCGGCGGATCGCTGCATCGGCACGTGCGAAGCCGTCGAAGCCGCGTACGGCGGCGTAGGTCGCGCCGAGTCCGTCGAGCGAGACGTTGATCTGGCCGAAGCGATCCGCGATCTCGATCAGGGCATCGAGACCTTCGAGGCCCGAGGTCGTGAGGTTCGGGATGATGCCGCGCGCGCGGGCGTGGGTCGCGAGATCGCCGAGCCACGGCAGCGCCGCACTCTCGCCTCCGCCGAGCGCGACGTGAAACACGCCTGCATCCGCCAGCGCATCGAGCGCCCGCTTCCACTCGATCAGTCCCCATTCGTTCGGGCCGCCGTCGGGAGACGCGCCGGTGTAGCAGCCCTTGCAGCCGGCGCCGCAGCGGTTCGTGATCTGGAGGTGAGCCTCGAGCGGCGCGCTCAGCACGTGCGCGCCGAGCTCCGACTCGGGCTCGCGCCACGCCGCCGGGCTTCCTGCGTTGCGGACCACACGACGTGCCATCGCGCGATCGACGAACACGAGCGCGCGCGGAACCGTCAGCTGGACGATCGCACCGAACCGCTCGAACCGCGCGCGTCGTGCGGGGTACAGTCGGTCCGCGCGCAAGCGATCGGTGATCACACCGAGGGCGTCACGCGCGCGAGAGAGCAGGCCGAGCACGCGGCGACTGTAGCTCAGACCGTCGCGATGCGCCGGTAGCGCTCATGTCCGACTGTGATGCGGCTAGCGTGCCGGGGCTGCTCCCAGAAATGCCGACCTGCTATGCCGGCAACTTGGCGGTGAGCTCGGCGTAGCGCTCGGCGCTGATGCCCAGGCGCTCGAGCCACAGCGCGAAGTAGCGCTCGAGGATCTCGCTCCGCGGATGGCTAAGTAGATGATGACGGAGGAAGTCGCGACGGTTTTGCACCTTGTCCGCGATGAGCATGTCGTTGACCTCGGCCATCGGTGACAGCTCGATGTCGGCGGCGCCTGCGAGCTCGCGCGTCGACAGCGCGGCATTGGCGACGCAACGGTATTCGACGGCGAGCGCGAGCACGTGAGGATCGTCGGTGAGCTCGTGCGCGCGCGGAAAGTTTGCGGCGTAGGCCACATCGTCTTGTAGCAGCGGGTGCAAGCAGAACGCGCGCTGCGCGGCGGCGCTGGCTCCGATCGTGTCGAGGATCGTGAGCCCGTCGTCGATGTGGCGGATCAGCGGCAGCTGCGAGCGCTGTGCTCGACGATCGCCGTAGTCGCGCGCGATCGCTGCGTACTCGCGACTATCCCGGATCGACGGTCGGTGCATCGGCGGGGACCGGTTTGCGCCAGCGCAG
>JAYVWH010000505.1:0-2896 GCA_043786265.1 Kofleriaceae bacterium
GGCGCCTTCGCTGGGACGTTTACGTCATCGACTGAGCTGGAACGGCTCCCGTCGTCGCAGCTCGTAAAAGCCACGTTGCGACGAGCGCCTGGGGCCGCCGCGCGCTAGCGTGCCACGTGCGCTTCCTTCATCCCGATCACGACGAGCACCTCGAGCTGTCGACCGACGACGTGTTTCTCAACCCCGGCTACTTCGACGGGGCGTCGCGACTCGAGACCGATCTGACACCGCCCGACTTCGCCGGCGGTTCGCATCCGATCGTGTCGGCGAACATGAACGCGGTGACCGGCAAGCGGATGGCCGAGACGATGGCTCGGTTCGGCGGTCTCGGGGTGTTGCCGCAGGACATGGCTCTCGACACCGTGGAGCGCATCGTCAAGCACATCCACGCTGCGGACACGCGCTACGACACCGCACTGTCGGTGTCACCGCGCGCGACGTTGCACGACGTACAGGGAATCATCCGCAAGCGGTCGCACGACCTGGTGGTGGTGGTCGACGAGGAGAACCGCCCGCTCGGGATCGTGACGCACTCGGATCTGCGCGACCGCGATCAGTATGTTCCCGCGGCGCGCCTGATGTCCCAGCGCCTGATCACGTTGCGCGCCGGGATTGCGAATCGCGACGCGTTTCTGCAGATGGACGAAGCGCGCGTCAAGGCAGCGCCCGTGCTCGATGCGGAGGGTCGCTTGCTCGGCGTGCTGACGCGCAACGACGCGGTGCGCCTCGAGCTGTTGCGCCCGACACTCGGCGCGAACGGGCGACTGATGGTGGCGGCCGCGATCGGCATCTCCGCGGAGGCGCCGGCGATCGCAGCGCAGCTGCTCGAGATCGGTGTGTCGGCGATCGTGCTCGACACGGCGCATGGCCACCAGCGCCGCATGCTCGAGGCGCTGCGCGGGGTGAAGGCGGTGGTCGGCGGCAAGGTCCCGCTCGTCGCTGGCAACGTGTGTACGGCCGAGGGCACGCGTGCGTTGATCGAGGCCGGCGCGGATGTGGTGAAGGTCAACATCGGGCCGGGTGCGATGTGCACGACGCGTATGCAGACCGGCGCCGGCCGCCCGACGTTCACCGCGATCCTGTCGTGTGCACGCGAGGCGCACAAGCTCGGCAAGCACGTGTGGGCCGATGGCGGGGTCAAGCACCCGCGGGATGTCGCGCTGTATCTCGCCGCAGGCGCCTCGCGCGTGATGATGGGAACGGCGGTCGCCGGGACCTACGAGAGCCCGGGCGACGTGAAAGAGGACCGCGACGGTCTGCTCTACAAGGAGAACTACGGGATGGCGAGCGGTCGCGCCGTCAGCGATCGCACGGCCGAACAAGACACCTTCGAGGCGGCGAAGAAGGGCTTCTTCCGCGAGGGGATCTCGAGCTCGCGAATCTACATCCGCGAGGGGCAGGAGAGTGTCGGCGCGGTGTTGATCGAGATGATCACGGGCGTGCAGTCGTCCTTCACGTATGTCGGCGCGCGCTCGATCACGGAGATGCACGAGCGAGCCGTCGTTGGCGTACAGACGTGGGCAGGCTACGGCGAGGGCACACCGCATGGCGCGGTTCGCCGCTGACCGATCCTTGGTAAGGTGCGCTCGATGAAGTGTCTCGCGTCGCTCGTGATCGTCGTCGCCACCGGCTGCGGATCGTCGAGCAAGCCAGTGTCAGAGCCTGCCAAGCCACTCGTCTGGAAGGATATGGACGCCACGCAGCGCCAGAAGTACATGACCGATGTCGTGTTGCCGCGGACCAAGGCGCTGTTCGTCGAATTCGATCCGAAGTACCAGTCGATGGACTGCAAGACGTGTCACGGCGACGGCGCTACTGACGGCTCGTTCGAAATGCCGAACGCAAAGATAAAGCCATTGCCAAACACCCCCGAGGCGTTCATGGCCTGGATGAGCAAGGATGCCGAGGCCGCGCGGTACGCGCAGTTCATGGGGACCAAGCTAGAGCCCGCAATGGGCGAGCTGTTGCAGCAGCCGGTGTTCGATCCCAAGACGGGGCAGGGCGAGGTGAGCTGTTCGACCTGCCATACGCTGGTCGACGTCGCAACCACCCGTCGTAGCCCATATCACCGCTGCGATCACCAACCTCCCGGGTGGGTCTCTTGGATCCAGAACACCTGCGGCGCGCGGGATCGTCGATCAGGTTCGTCACTTTCGGATCCACGACCTGAGCGGTAGGAAGACTCGAGCGGCGGCCAGATCGCATCAACGCGAGGAGCACGTAGGGCGGGCGGCGACCGTACTCGGGCGTTCGGCTCGCGTGTCTCGAGCCGCGGTTCCGAGCTCGGTCCACATCCAGTTCCCCATTCGACGCGGCGTTCGCACCTTCCGCACGTGCGCTGCGCGACTCGTCCGGACACCGGACATCTCCGTGAACAGTCATGGATGCGCCGTTTTTTTGCGAACTACGTCTCGCCGCCGCACAACGGCTCCAAACCCGACTGACGCCGCACGAGTAACGGCGCACTAGCGACGCAGCTTTGCAAGGAGAACGTCATGCTGCGGGACGGATCGAACGACATCGAAGAAACGGCATGGGGCCACGGCGGCCACGGCGGCCACGGCGGGGACAGCCACGGGCACGACGACATGGAGCTCGATTGGCAGGCAATCGATCGCGAGCTCTGCGACATCGCCAAACGACGCGGAGCGCTCGACGGGGAAGAAGCAACGCTGTTGTGCCAAGCGATTCGTGCCGAGGTATGGCGCAAGCGCGGCAACGGATCGTTGCTCGATTACCTGGAGGAACGGCTCGGCTACGGCCCCAAGGCCGCGCACGAGCGGGTACGGATCGCCATGGCGCTCGACGAACTACCCGAGCTCGAGCAGGCCCTCGCCGGCGGCGAGTTGCCTTTCTCGGCGATCCGCGAGCTGACCCGCGTCGCGACGCCGGGAAC
>JAYVWH010000506.1:0-6132 GCA_043786265.1 Kofleriaceae bacterium
GCCACACCGATCCCACCCGCTCGAACTCGGGCCTCGAGGCGCTCTACCTGATGTCGCTCGAGTGGTTCGGCAAGCCCAAGCTCGCGATCGAGGATCTACTCGACCCGAAGTATCAGGAGTTCGTCAAAGGCGTCGAGAAGGGCGTCACCAAGTTCGAGTCGTCGACGGGAACGTTCATGACGGACATGGTCCGGTTCGGACCGTCGAAGTATGACATCTCGGTCGTCTACGAGAGCCTCGCGATCAGCCAGCTCGCGGACGCGGCCGGCCGATGGGGCAAGCTTCGCGTGTACTACCCATCGACGACGATCTGGAGCGACCATCCCGTGGCCGTGCTCGACGCGCCTTGGGTCAAGCCAGAGCAGAAGGTCGCCGCACGCAAGTTCGTCGCGTTCTTGCGCAGCAAGCCATCGCAACAGCGCGCGCTCGAGTACGGATTCCGGCCCGCCGACACCTCCGTGCCGATCGTGACAAGCGACGCGCAGAACCCGTTCACGCGCCTCGCACCCGACGGCGTCACCGTCGACGTTCCGCCGGCCGCGGCAACACCGGATGGCCCGCTCGTTCGCAACCTGATGATGATGTGGACGCGCGTCGTCCAGCAGTAGCGTATGGCTGACTCGAACCCATCCGTCGCGCGCGCACTGGTCAACCCGGTCGGGCTAGGCGTGGCCGCCGGTGCGGCGACAATTGCGATCGCGCTCACCAACCCGGTGATCGGGATCATTGGTGGCGGTGTGTACCTCGCCACCGTCGCGATCGATGCGATCCGCCGTCGCACGAAGAAGGCCAAGCCGAAGAAGGCGAACGTCTTCGGGATGAAAGATCCCGACGAGATTCAGGACGAGTCCACGCGCAACGCGGTCAAGAGGATCGCAGCGAATCGGGCGGAGCTCGCGAAGGTTCTCGAGGAGACTCCCGAGGACATCAAGATTGCGATGAAGAATACGCTCGACTCCCTCGACTCGCTCGAGCGCCACGCGGTCCGGCTCGTGGAGCGCGCCGAGGACATCACGACCCACCTGGCGAAGGTCAACCTGCCCGCACTCGTCACCGAGGTGAAGCAGCTCGCCACGCGCGCCGCCGCGGCGAAGGATCCCGAGGCGCGCAAGTCATTCGGCGAGGCCAAGGACGCCCGCATGGACGAGATCCGCGGGATCAAAGAGCTGCGCGCGACCAAGGAGCGCATCGACGCGAACCTCATGCGCGTCGTCGCCCTGCTCGGCTCGCTGCCGACCAAGGTCGTTCAGCTGCGCGCCCTCGACGCCCAGACGATGGACCAGCTGTCCGGCGACATGCGCCAGGATCTCGATACGATCGGCAAGGAGCTCGAAGTGTCTGAACAAGTGGTGCGGCAACAGCTGGTGGCGCAATGACGGAGACTACGTCGACGACCTCGACGCGCAAGCTCGCGATCTATCTCGCGGGCTGCACGGGTGCCGTCCTGATCGTCATGGTGATCACGGCGCTCGTGACCGGCGCGTCGCAGGAGCGGCACGAGCACGTGATGCTCGTCGAGGACTACGCCCTGTCGTTGCTCCAGCACGCCGGCGGGTTGCGCGCGCTGATGGCGCTCGACGTCGCGTTCCTCGTGCTCTACACCGGCTTCTTCGCGGCGCTCGCGAAGTACCTCACCGAGCGCGGCCGGCCATTCATGCGGCTCGCCTTCGGCGCGATGCTGGCAACGGCGATCCTCGACATCATCGAGGACCATCACATCATCGCGATGCTCGAGTCCGCCGAGCACGGCGTGTTGCCGGCGGCGCGCTCGCTTACCGAGCAAGCGACGTTGTCGATGACGAAGTTCTCGATCTCGTACCTCGCGCTGTTCATGTTCGGTGTCGCGATCCCGCGGACAACCAAGCTCGGCCTCGTGCTGTCGCTGTTTCTCACGGCGGGCACGCTGCTCAGCGCCGTGTTCGGCTACGCGCTACCGCCTGAACATCAGGCCGCCTTCGAGAGCGGACGCTGGGTCGGCTTCCTCGCCGGGTTTGCCCTCGCGCTCGCGTGGCTGATGAAGCAGCCCGACACCGACCCTGCCGCACCCGCCGCGAGCTAAAAGCGACATTGTTTCAACGAGCTAGCGGGCGTTGTTGTGAAACCAGACGCTCGATCGCCTAATGGATGACCGTGGACGCCGAGGACCGAGAGGCGGAGGCATTCGCGGCGCTCGATCGAAGCGATTGGAATGCAGCGCTGACGTTCCTCATGGAGACCTACGGCGACCACATCTACCGGCACTGCCGCCACGTCATTGGCCACAAGGACGTCGCCGAGGACGTTCATCAGATGGTGTTCGTCGAGGCGTACCGAGACCTGCCGCGCTTTCAGCGGCGTTCGTCGCTGCGCACGTGGCTGTACACGATCGCCCGCCATCGCTGCATCGATGCGCTGCGCGTGGTGCGGCGACGGCGCGCACGCGAGGAGGAACCTGTCGAGGCTGCGATCGATGGTAATGCCCACGTCGCGAATCGTTCGCTGAACGCCGCGCTCGCCGATTCGCTCGCTTCGCTGCCCGCTGAATCGAAAGTCGCCGTGCTGCTGCGGTTTCAGGAAGGGCTCACCTACGAAGAGATGTCCGAGATCTGCAACGAGCGTCCCGCGACGCTGCAAGCCCGAGTCGCACGCGCCCTGCCCATCCTGCGCAAGTGGCTACAGGAGCGAGGAGTCGCACCGTGAACCCGTTCCGCACTGACGAGGAGATCACCTGCCTGCGCTACGAGCGTGAGGAGCTGTTCAATCGCGAGCTCGGGCTCGAGCCGAGCGAGCACGTCAAGACATGTCCGAGTTGCAGCGCGCTCGCCGACAAGTATCGTCGACTCGATCGTGCGCTCGTCGATCTCGGTGCTGATTCGCGGCCTGCGGGCGACTGGCAGACGAAAGTCCGGGCGCGGATCCTCAACGATCGTCCGCGGCAGCGCGAGCGCTCCAGGAATCCGCTCCTCATGGGAATCGCGATCGCGTCGGTGCTCGCCTCGGCCGGCGCCGTCGCGTATGTCGCGATGAGATCGCAGCACACTCCCGCGCCGCCGCTGAGCGTCGAGCCGCCTATCATCCGTTTCGAGCAGCAGGCGCCGGTCGTGAAGCCGAAGTGCCAGCCGCCCGGGCCGAACGTCGATCCGTTTGGCCCGCCGGTCTGCACGACCGCGCCGCCCCCGCCGCCGCCACGCGCCGTCGCCGCGGAGTTGATCAGCGAGGGCTCGTATCTGCTGTTCAACAGGCCGGCCGACTACGGGACCGCGACGGCGACCTGCGCGAAGCTCAAGGGTCACCTCGTTACGATCGAGACCGAGACGGAGAACAAGGCGCTGCGCTCGCTCGCAGTACAGGCTGTGAAGTCACCCTACGGTTGGAGCGATGCGTGGATCGGTCTCGACGAAAACGGCAGCCAGGGGACTTACGCCTGGATCGACGGCAAGCCCACGACCTTCACGAACTGGTCGCCTGGGGAGCCGAACCACGGCGCGAACAGCGTGGCCGAGCACTGCGCGGTCTACAAAGGATCGACCATCGAGGGCGCGTGGGATGACCGCCCGTGCGCGATCGCGTACCCGTTCATCTGCGAGCTTCCCCCGAAAATCGAATCACGCCATCGCGATTCTCCCGGTTCGCTGTAGTGCTCGTCAGCTCGCAGCACCGGTGAATCCGACCTGTCCCCGGTGAATAGCCGAACCGGTGCTCTTCATCAATGACAAGCAGTACGACGGCGAGATGTCGAGTCACGCAATCGCAGCGGCGATCGACGCGCTGCTGCGCTAGCCACTCGCCGCGACCGTGAAGCCGACACGCGCACCACCACCGGGGCGATCCGTGATCCAGGCCTTGCCGTCGTGCGCCTTTGCGATGCGCGAGACAAGTGCGAGGCCGAGGCCAAGGCCACCACCCGAGGAGGGGACGAACGCGCGGAATGCGTCGGCGCGGCGATCGGCGGTCACGCCCGGCCCCGCATCGTCGATCTCGATGGCGACCTGACCGTCGCGACGTTCGATGCGAACGGCCACCGCGCCCTTGCCGTGCGTGCGCGCGTTGTCGATCAGGTTGGCAACGGCACGGCGGACGAGGGTCAGATCGGCGGCGACGTTGACGTCACCGATCGCTTCGATAATCTCGGGCGCGAGGCCGGCGGAGGTCGCGACGTCGGTCACGAGCTCGCCGAGATCGACCGGGCGACGATCGAGATTGCCAAACTCGAGACGTGATTGTGCAAGTAGGCGGCCGACGAGATCGTCGACGGTGAGGACTTCGCGCTCGAGCTCGTCGAGGGCCTTGCGGCTCGCTGGTGCAGCCGCGGCGTCCCCCGTCTCGCGCGCGGTCTCGATCAGGACGCGCATGTGACCAAGCGGCGTGCGCAGCTCGTGCGAGACGGCGGCGAGTAGCTGGCGCTGATCTTTGATCTGCTGCTCGATGCGCACCGCCATCTCGTTGATCGCGTCGGCGAGGACTTTCATCTCGCCGCCACCGCGCGCACTGACGCGCGTATCGAACTTGCCGTCGCCGATATCACGCGCGGCCTTGACCGCGAGGATGAGCGGACGCGTCATGCGCCACGCGACCGCGCCCGAGGCGCCCCACAGGATGATCAGGCCGGGGATCAGCCACCAGTGCGGATGACCGTTGTGATGAAAGCGAGTGCCGGCAATCGTGCCGATCGCGAGCGCGATCCCGAACCACAGGAAGATGCGGCGGCGCATGCGGGCCTGCATCCACCACGGAAGCCAGCGGCGGCCTTCGCCGTGCCAGAGCTCGCGCTCCTCGCGGAACACGGCGAGACGCTCGCGATGGCGCTCGCTGGTCTCCGCGTGCCGCTCCATGTGGCGCTCGAAGCGCGACATGTGATGGTCCCGATGGCGGTGGCGGCGTCCGCGATGCTTTTCGCGCAACAGGTCGCGACGGTTCTGGCCGCGCTCGAGGGCGATGATCTCGCAGCTACCGAACTTGGTCGTGCCGGTGATCACCACGCGCTGCTTGTTCGTGGCGTCGGCGATTCGATAGGGGCTACCGTCGGCGGCCTCACCGCCGGCTTTCGCGGCCGACGTTGTTCCGGCGCGGCGTGTATCCTCGACGCTGCCGGCGATCGACGACACGTGAACCTCGACGGCGAGGTCGGGCGGGATCGTGAGCTCGAGGCTGCCGAATGCGATCGAGACATCGATCGTCGTCGTCCCGGGACCGAGCGTGGCCTCGCGCAGGTCGAGCTCGGCACTGCCGAACTTGACGCGCACGCCGAGACGCTCGGGCACCGTCCACGGGCCGCGTCGCTCGATCGAGCCGAACACGGCACTGAGCTGCTCACGCGTATCTTCGCTCACTTCCGTACGACCTCGCAGCTCATGCGGCCCGCACGATCTCACAGCTCGCGAGCGTCGCATCACCGACGATGCGAAGCAGGGGACGCGGTGGGTCGTGGATCTGGAACCCCGTGGTCGTATCGACGCTCGCGGCGGCGGCGAGCATGCCCACCTCGACGGCGAGGTCCGCGGGAATGATGATCTCGACGCTGCCGAGCGTCACGTCGATGTCGATCGTTGTCACGCCGGGGCGCAGCTGCGCCTCGCGCAGATCGAGCTCGACGCTACCCATCAGCACGCGGACGTCGAGGTGGCGCGGGACCGACCAGGCACCGCGACGCTCGGTCGAGCCCATGATGACGCGGAGCTTGGAGTAGTCGAGGAGGTCATCAGTGAGCGACGTGTCGTCGCGGCCGATGCGAATCGTGGTGCGTGTCATGAGGGATCCTGTTCGTCAGTGGCGCGAGCGAGCACGTAGCCCACTCCGCGCACGGTGCGGATGCGTGCTGCGGCGTCGTCGCCCAGCTTCTTGCGCAGCCGTGAGATGTGAACGTCGACGGCGCGGTCACCGACGGTGACGTCGGCGCGGCCGGCGAGCTCGAGGAGGACAGTGCGAGGTACGACGCGACCTGCGCGCCGCAACAACGCGGTGAGAAGATCGATCTCGAGGCCGGTGAGCTCGACGGACTTGCCGTCCACCCACGCCTCGCGGGAACCGGTATCGACCGTGATGCCAGCTGCGGCCAGCTTCTCCGACATCGCGTCGGGGGTGGCGCGCCGCAGTACGGCACGCAGTCGTGCAAGTAGCTCGCGCGGTGAAAAGGGTTTGGCAACATAGTCGTCG
>JAYVWH010000507.1:0-3038 GCA_043786265.1 Kofleriaceae bacterium
ACTCGATCGGCCGGCCAATAAGGTACGGACCGGCGGCTTCGAGACGCACTAGTTCTCGGACGTCGACGGACGGGCCGCGATTGCACGCTCTAGGGCGTCCTTCGCGTTACGCACGCGGAGGCGGATCAATCCCAGCGACGAACCGTTATCGAACGTGAACAGGGTCGTCGTCGTGCCGATCCGCTGCGCGAAAGCTGGGTGTCGCCGAAGTCGAAGTGGGTCTGGCCCTCGACGAGGACCTTCACCGGCGGCTTGATCGATGGCAGTCGCACCGTACCAGCCAGCAGCTCGTTTTGCCCTAGATTGTCCGCGATCCGCGCGGCGCCCAGTAGCCAGACGCAGAGTGCCGCCGTATCCGCGAGCAATGCTGCAACGATCTCCTCCACTGACACATTGTACAGCTGGACGCTAACGCCGACGGAGCTTGCGCTGCGACGCGAGGTAGCGCTGCGATGCGGCGGTCTCGACGAGGTGACGCGCTGTCTCGGGGCCACCTGCGAGATGGATAGCGTAACCAGGGTGCCCGCACGCGACGAGGCCCGCACGATCCGCGGCACGGTTGCAGGCCGCGAGATACGCGGACGCATCGAGCATCGGGGGCGTGAGAGTGGCGAGGCGCTCGGTCAGGCGACGGCGCAGCGTGACGGGCATGGCCTGGTGCAGACGTTCCGCTTCACGCGCGACGGCGGGTGTGGTCTCGGCGCCCGTTTGCTTACCGAAGGCGCGGATCAGAGCCGCGACGAATCTGGTGAAGTCGTCAGGGGCGACACCTGCGGCAAGCAAGCGATGCGGGCGCGAGAGCTCGGCGAGGCGACCGAGACGGAAGCGCAGCTCGGTGTCGACGTCCGTCTCGATGTTGGAGTGCGATTGGGCACGCAGCTGTGCGAGCTTGGGTCCCAGGACGATCACGGGTGGCGCCGCGAGGACGAGGGTAGCGTCGGGGGCGGAGCGTGCGGTCGTCGTGTAGAGGAGGGTGGGCGGGCTACCGAGGGCCTTTGCGATCTGCGGGTAGGTCGCGAGGGCGGCAGCGTCACTCGTTGCCGCCGGGCGGCGCGCATCGGACATCGCCACGTTGTCGAGCGCGGTTTTCGCATCGGGCGCGATCAGCTGCATCGATTCACCGACGAGAGTAAGGAGCTCACCGAGCGGACCGTCGGCGGCTGCCTCGTCGATCAGGGTACGACGTTCCGTGTCGTCTAGAGCAGCAGCGTAGGCCTCGTCGGAGGCCATCGGACGCAGCGGGTGAGCGTCGAGGAACTGCTCGTCTTCGGCGCGGAGCTCGACACCGAGAGCACGCGCGAGCTCGAACAGGGAGCGGGCGTCGATTGCGAGGTCGGGCTTGGAGGAGGCAGTGGCGGCAAGCTCGCGAGCCGAGGCGACGATGTCGGCCGGATTCTGTTCGGCCTCGATGAGCTCGAGCCGCGAGGTGTTCGCACGGCGTCCGAGCGAGGAGGCGAGCTCGATCAGACCACGGCGGGCGGCGAGGGCTGCTTCGGATTCGGGCGCGGTGACGACGGCACGCTGATAGGCGTCGAGGGCTGCGCGCTCCTGCGAGCGAGCGCCTTCTGCATCCCCGAGGCGACGCCACAGTTCCGCGCGGCGCGGATCGCCTTCACCTCGATCGTGGGCGGCGTCCCACGCACCGAGCGCACGACGGAGCCAGGTGGCGACGGATTCGTGATCCTTGGTACGGATCGCGATCGCCGAGGCGCATGCCACGGTGTCGATATCGAGCGGGTGCTTGGAGACCAAGTAGTCGGCTACCGCGCGGGCACGCGAGAGGTCGCCGGATGCGGCGAACGCTTCGGCGGCTTCTTCCGTCAGCTCCTTGGCGCGGCGTGCATCGGAGAGGGCGGCGAGGCGTTCGCATGTCTCACCACGCTCGGCGGTGGCTCCACGCTTGCGCTGCAGTGTGAGCAGCTTGTCGAGGACCGCGGTATTGCCTTCGGAGGCGACGGCAGCCCACGCACGCTCGGCACGCGCCTCGTCGTGGATCGCGGGGGACAGGCAGAGATCACCAAGAGCGTCGTAGAGACGGACGCGAGCCGCGCTATCGACGGTACTGGCGGCGTGCTCGAAGCACTCGACCGCGCGCGGGATGTCGTTCGCGGCGGTCGCGAGATCGGCGAGTGCCTGCCACGCCGGCGCGCAGTTTGGATCGACGCGCACGGCTGCGTCGTAGTGCTTTGCCGCATTCACGGGCTTGAGCGCGCGGACCTCGGCTTGCGCCGCACGCACGAGGCCGAGCGCGACCGCGGTGGCGTGAGTGGCTGCCTCGGGATGATCGGCCAGCGACCCGAGATGGATCGCGGCCTCGCGCCACAGCTTTCGCGCGAAGCAGCTCTCGCCGAGCGCGAGGGTGATCACCAGATCGCGCCGCGACAGGTGATGAGCCTCGTGCAGGAGCTGGTGTGCCTCGTCGAGCTCACCGAGGTCACGCGTGATCACCGCGCAACGATGCACCAGACGGGCGAGCTGCTCCGGCGAGGCGTCGTCGGGGGCGTCGGCGAGCTTTGCGCGAAGGTGATCGATCGCGGCGTGCAGGCGATCGGTGGTAGCGAGGAGATCGGCAAGCGCGAGGTTTGCTTCGATGGTGAAAGCGTCGCGCGCGAGAATCTTGCGCAGTTTCTGCTCGGCACCTCCCGTATCACCGGCTGTCGCGTCCGCGGCGGCGAGCTGGACACCGAGCGCGGTGCGGACCTCGGTCAGGTCCTGCGTGAGCGAGTCGTCGTCGGGCGCGAGATCTGTCGCGCGCTCGAACGACTTGATCGCGTTGCGCAGCTCACCCGCTGCACGCTGGCGGCGGCCCGCTTCGACGAGACGCTCGCGTGCCGGCGCGTAGTCCGGCGACGCGACGAGCAGCTTGTCGAGCGCTGCTTCCGCGCCGGCGCGGTCACCGGCGGCCTCGAGCGTGTCGACGAGGCGCATGCGTAGCGCGGCGATGTTCGCGGATGGCGCGCCATCGATGACCGATTCCGAGATCCGCTTCGTGAGGATATCGGCGGCCTCATCCGCCCGACCCTCGCGAGCGAGCACGG
>JAYVWH010000508.1:0-5409 GCA_043786265.1 Kofleriaceae bacterium
AGAGAACCCCCGACAGGATCTGCGTCGCCTGCTCGCGCGTGCCCCTGGTGAGGTGCGTCAGTGCCTCGGCGACCTTGCCCTGCATCGCGAGCGCGAGACCGAGATTGCGGTGCGCTTCACCATTGGATGGATCGTAGGCGACGGCCCAGCGCGCGAGCTTCTCGCCCCGCATCGGGTCGCCCTTCTGCAGCGCCTCGAACACACCAGCGGCAACCTTCTCGAACTCGATCGGGACGTCGATACGCGACTTCTTCCACGCGTCGGAGAGCGATGCGAGCGCCTTGTCGCGCCACACCTCCCCCGCCGATGCGAGCCCCGCGCACAAGACAGAGAGCGCCGCCGGAGCGCGACCTGCTTCGAACAGGACGCGCGCTGCATGCACGCTCGGAATCGCGCTCGTGCCCTCGGCGAGGTAGCACGCAGTGTGGAGCGCATCGATCGCGTCGTCGACTTCGATCTCGCGCGCCGCGAGCTGCGCGACGATGGCGTCGGCCCACTCGTCGGCACCGGTGCAGCCGGTGTGCGCGGCGAGACGCGCTGCCTGGACCGCGACTTTGGCCGCCCAGCCCTCGGGACGGTCCCGGTGCAGGCTCGCGATCGACCAAGACAGCGCGATGGTTTCCTCGGGGCCGAGGATGCGCGCCGCGATCGTCGGAAAGTCACGTGCGAACCCCGCAACATCGCCGCCGCTGCGCTCGTCGATGTGCAAGCTGCGCTCGACGACTCCGAGCCACGTTGCCGCGACCCAGCGATCGACGCGACGCAGCGTGGGCTCGATCGTCGCGAGCACCGCGCGCGCTTCGCGGTCATCCAGCGATCGGTGGTGGCACCGTACGAGTGCGAGCGCACCACCAGCGACGCTGCGCAGCGCCCCCGCGATCGGTGAGGGTGCGGCCGTGGTGGCGCACAGGTAACGGCCGAGCGCTTGCGCGGCGATGTACGCGGCTGCGTGCGCGAGCGCTGTGTGGTCAGCCTCGGTCGCATCTGCGAATGCAACCTCGAGCCAGCGGTTGACGATGCGGTTTCCGCGCTGCAGCTCGTCGGCGATGTCGAACGATCCTTCCGGTGATCCCTTGCGAATCGGACCGAGCTCGGCGAACAGCGCATCGATCGCACGGCGGCTGCGCGTCTCGGGCCCAAATCCGGCGAGCCATCCGGGATCGAAGTCGATCGGCTGCAGCTTGCCGAGCGCGCGAGCGACCACGCCGCTCTTCGCGGCGGACGGCACGAAGTCTGCGATGTCACGCGCGAGCCTGCGCGCCAGTGACGGTGCGCCGATCGCTACGCGCTCGCCGAGCGCCGCCTCGACGACCTCGATCGGTGCGGCGGCCATCAAGAGGCCACAGCGTGCGATCGCGACGTGCTCGTCGCGCCCCGGCTCGGTCAGATCGACGCGCCACAGCTCCTCGAACCCTTGCCGCCACTCGCCGGCGGCCATCAAGCCGCGCGCTGCGGCGAGCCGTGCCGTTGCGCCATCGTGACCGTGCCCCGCGCCGAACTGCGCCCACGCGAGCGGGACTTCGTCCTCGCGACCGAGCGCCACCAGCGAATCGATGAAGATCGCGAGATCGACCGCATCCCCGGGCTCGATCCGCCCGAAGCCCTCGACGGCACGCGCTTCGTCGCCGCGGAAGAATCCTTCACGCGCGTAGCTCCACGCGACGAACCGCGGATCCTTGCGCCACGTCGTGAGGATGCGCGTGTGATGCGGCCAGTTCGCTTCGCGGCCCTCGAGTCGGTTCGCACGCAGCGCGATCGCCTCGTCGAGACGGCCGACATTGAGCAGCGCGGTGGCTACCCGCAGGTCGATGTGAATCTGATCCGGGTACCACGGGAACATCGGGTCCATCGGGCAGCCGTGCTGGTTCCCCGAGCGCATCGCCTGTGCGTACCAGGCGCCTTCGCGGTCGGTGTGCTCGTGCACGTCGAGCAGCGCGAGGTGTGCCGCTGGATCGTGAGAGTGAAGTGTGACGCCACGTTCGAGCAGGCGCTGCGCTTCGTCTACGCGACCGCCTTCGACGAGCTGATCGCCGACGATCTCGATAGCGTGCAGCGCACCTGGCCGGCACAGCACGGCCATGCCCGCGGCCGCCGCCGCTTCCAGATCGCTCGGATGTCCCGCCGCCTCGTCGGCGTCGTCGTCGTCAGATTGCAGTAGCTCGTACGGGCGCGCCCAACCCGGCGCATTGGCGACCACGGCGCGCAGCTTCGCGAAGTCGCGCTGATCGGCCGGCGTCTTCTCGATCCTCGCGAACAGCGCCTGCGGATGCGCTGGATCGACAGCGAGGATCGCCTCGCCGAGATCTTCGCGCAGCGCGAGCTCGAGCAGGCGGAGCGCCGGGAGCTTGAACGCACTCGGCAAGCGATTGATCAGCGGCCGCGTCAACGAGCGCGTCGGTTCCTTGCCGGCCTCGGCCTCCCGGACATCGGCCGGATCTATATCGAGCGTCGAGTCGATCGTCGATTCGATTGCGCGATCGAACGCGGGCTCGACGTCGTCGTCGGCCTCGTCCTCGACAATCTCCACATTCCATGCGGGTCCCGTCGAAGTGGGTAGCGACCACGCACGTGCACGCTCGGCAAGCGCCGGCCCGATTACGCGCAGCGTGGCGAGCACATCCTCGGAGCTGACCTGCTCGAATCGCTTCGGCAGCGTGCCGAGCCCGCGCGCAGTGAGCCACGCACCGAGTACCTGCTGGATCTGTTCGCCGAGCTTGGGACCGAGCGCTTCGAACGACTCCTGCTTGCCGTCGCGTCCGACCGTGTGCAGCCGGACCATTCCTTGCCGCGACGACAGCACGAGCTCGAGCCACAGCACCTCGTCGCGCCGGGTCGGTCCGTAGAACGCGTCGGTCGCTCGAGCGCCGTACCCTGCGTGCGACGGCGCGAAGTGACCGTCTTGCGGGAACAGCGGCGTCGCATCTGCGTCGAGCACAGCGAGCCGGGGATGGCGCTGACAGATCTCGATACACGCGGTCCACAACAGAACGCTCGCCTCGCGCTCGTAGACACCGTCCGGGCCCTCGATCTTGACCTCCGGTGCGAGGAACGCGATGCGATGCGGTTTCGGGATCGCCGCCATCTAGATTCCTTCAACCTCACCGGAGCGCAGGCGGCGCGCACCTTGACGTTCGAGCTGCGCGATCGTCTGCACGAGACACCAGTCGCCGTGCACGTAGTAGTCGGTGCCTGGGAAAGGCCCGTTGACGATGCGTGCACCTGCCGCCTCCACTGCTGCGGCGATCTTTCCCTTGTCGAGGTACTTGAACTCACCGGCGAGATACACGGTCGAGCCCGGCAAGCCGCGCCCGAGCCTGCGCACGACCGCACCCACCGGCTCGATCGTAGGACTATCGGGCTCGGCGTCGTGCGGCGCGGGTTGCGACAGCCCGACGACCGCTTCGCGACCGCGCGCGAGCGCGACGATCGCCGGCCGCGACAACGGCGCATTCGCAATCAGCCACTGCTCGTGGGGGCCCGGAAACGGCGGCAGGCGCGTATCGTCGACGATCTCGGACGACGGAAGGTCCTCGGCGAGGATGCGCTCGGTCAGATCGGGACGCCCCGCGCGGTAACACGCCAGCGCACGCGCGAATACCAACTCGGGCGTGTGTAGCCGCGCTGTCCCCGCGAGCTCCAGTGCGGCGAGTGGACGTCCCCACACCGCGAGGTGATACGCCCCGAGGTCCGCGCCTTCGAGGCTCTGCGCCGCCGCGGTCAGCTGGTTCACGCGCCCCCGTCGCGCGAGGTCCTCCATATAGAGGTCGCGTACCAGGCGCTGCGATTCCGGATGCGCCGCGACAATCTCGCGCGCACGCACTGGATCCGCGGCGCCGCGCACCATCCAGCCCCACAGCGAGTAGAGATACGCCTCGGGATGACGCGCGAACTTCGTGAGAGCCCCGAGATCGTCGGCAGCCTGCGCACACTTCGCCGCGCGCTCGGCGGGAGCAATCACAGCCGTCGTGCGCGCGACGCGCAGACCGCGCACCGTCGGTAACACGCCCTTGTGCTGGAGGTGCCAGCGCGCCCGCTGCCGCAACAGGTCGGCGAACTTCATCCCGCGCAGCGCATCTTCGACGAGGCCTAGCTTCGCCTCGCCCGCGATCGCGATGACCGTGAACAGCAGCTCGAGCTTGTCGTCGATCGACGCCTGGCTCGCGCGCGACAGCAGCAACGGTACCGCCTCCTCGCCGAGCACCGCCCCGACGAGCCGGATCGCGCGCAGACGATGTTGCGGTGCGATGTCCTCGAGGGACACGAGCAACACGCGCGCAAGTGCCGGACTCGCAAAGCACTCCAGCGCCTCGCCCCAGAGTCCGGGTGCGCGTGCATACACCGCCGAGGCGCCGTCCCACTGCACGTGTCGCATCGCGAGCGGCAGCTGCTCGCTGGCGATCTTGCCTGCGGTGGTCGCCGCATCCGCGAGCCGCACGAGCGTGTCATCCGCGAACTGGACGGCCTCTGCCGGCCACCGCGTCGCGGGGTGCATCGCGCGTAGCTGCCGATAGCCGAGCGACCAGATCGCCTGCTCGCGCACGGGCCCCGGTGTCGCCGCATCGAGCGCAAGCACCGCGAGCCGCTCCACCGTCGCCACCGACGGAAACATCGTGAGCCAGATGCAGCCGCGGCGCCGCATCTCGACGGAGTGCGCCGCGCCGATCATCCAGTAGCCGAGCTCGGCCAATGACGGATCGGCGCCGAGCCACGGTTCACCGTCGTCGGTCAGCCGGCCGAGGCGCTCGAGTGCGACGCCATCGAGTGGCTCACCGGCGGCGGGCAGCAGCCCGAGTACATCCTTGATGCGGTAGCGCAGTGCGGGCGGAACTGCTTCCAGCGTCCCAAGTTTGGGAACGCCTCGAGACCCCGCTTGCTCTGCCACGGCGGGATAGTAGCTCCGACACCGTCGGCTGTGTCACATCTGGTCTTCGAACAGCTTCGCGAGGTCGTGCGTCAGTTGCTGCCGTGCGGTCTCTCCGCCAGCTCGCGCGCGAGGTCCGGGTTCTCGAACACGATCGCGTTCTCGCTGTTGAGCCGTTCGCTGCGCGGGTCGAGGTCTGCCTACTGGCAGATGCTAGTGCACGTCGATGTCGGCGTGCTGTTGTGCGTGCACAGGCGGAAGCACGCGTCGCGCGCCGACTCCGTGACGCCGCAGTTGCTGCACGTCGAGGTCGAGTAGCCGCACACCGAGCGACACGTCGACGTTGGCGTGCTGTTCGCGATGCACAGGTCGTAACAGCCTACCTTGCCGCAGTCCGTCGTCGTGCCGCAGATCGACTGGGCCGTCGAGCTGGGCGTCGAGTTGTGAGCGGCCAGCGCGTAACAGCCGCGCACTCCGCATTCCGTGGCTTTGCCGCAGATCGACTCGCCGGTCGAAGTTGGCGTACTGTTGGCAATACCGGTCTCGTA
>JAYVWH010000509.1:0-3871 GCA_043786265.1 Kofleriaceae bacterium
GGCGGGGCTCATGGTGCCGTTCGCGCTCGTCCTTGCCGTGATGCTGATTTCCGGACGCGCCTCGCTCTCGCAGCTCGAGATGACGCTGGCGCTGCTCGCGATCCCGCTCGCGATCCTCGCGCTCCGGCATCGTGCACGGACGGTCGCAGCTCGCGCGACGCGGGATAGCTGAGTCGGTCGAGACCGCAGTCAGTGGCTCGGCGGATGCAGCCTTCTCCGCCCAGGAGGAACCTCTCATGATGTTCGACATCGATGCCGAAGACGAAGACGAAGAACCGACGAATCCTGGTACCAGCGCACCGCGCGCTCGCGTGCTGGTCGCCGAGGACGACGACGCCTTGCGCGAGCTCATCGTGGCCCGCATGCGCCGCGACGGATTCGACGTGGCCGAGGCCGGGTCCGGATCCGCGGCACTCGACGTGTTGTTGGCCAACAACACCGAGCATCGACGAGACGCGATCGACCTCATCGTCATGGATCAGCGCATGCCCGGCGCGACCGGACTCGAGATCGTCCGCATTCTCCGCCGCGCTGCATGGCCTGTCCCGGTCCTCCTGATCACTGCCTTTCCCGACTGGGACCTGCTGGTCGAGGCCAATCGGCTCGACGTGGCTCTGGTCCCCAAGCCGTTTCCGATGGACCGGCTCAGCGACGCCGCGATCGCTGTCCTCCTCGCACACGCGAGGTCGGCAACCGCGTGGAATGGTGCTTTGTGACGAGGAACGATCCGTGTCGTTTGGACTCGCCGCGGTTCAACGACACGCTGCTCCACGCTCGGCTATCCACGGGTTACGGGCACACGGCCGAGGTCCGCAAGTTGCAACTCCCGCGACGGGTGGATGTCAGGCCGTTGATCGTGCTGGCCGAAGACAGCGCCGAGTTTCGGGCGCTGATCGCGGGTGTTCTCGAGAGGGCTGGCTACCGCGTCGTCCAGGTCGGAACCGGTGACCGACTGGTCGCCGCTTGCCAGCAACTGGCCTTCGATGGCGATCGACCGCGCTTGATCGTCACCGACGTGCGGATGCCAACGCTCGGTGGTCTGGATGCAGCGCGCATGCTGCGCGACACCGGCGACACTACGCCGCTGATCTTCATGACCGCCTGGGGGGACTCGATCACACGCGCGCGCGCCCGCGAGCTGGGCGCAGTCCTGCTCGACAAGCCGCTGAAGATCGGCATGCTGCGCCACGAGGTCCAGAAACTCGTCCCGCCAACGTCATAGGGGTCGACTGACCTTGGTAAGGTCGGTGCCGTCGGGCCCCGGGCGATGAAGCTGGTAAAGAAGTACACGCTCATACTCGGCCTCGCCGTGATGGCCATCCTGGCCGTCATCGCGTGGATCCGGGGAGAGTATAACGGGCGCGAGTTCGAGGCCGACCTGCGCCGCGATCACCAGACGGCGTCGTCGTCGACCACCAGGGCTGGATCGACGTGAACACCAGCGGCCGAGGCTCGACGTTTTCGGTGTACCTGCAGGAGACAGAATGAAGGCAAACGTGCTGATCGTCGACGACGACACCGGGATGCGCGACATGCTCGCGGCTCGCCTCACGCACCGAGGGTTTCACGTGTTGACCGCGGGCTCGGGTGCCGACGGGCTCGCGATGGTCCAGCGCGAAGAGCTCGACGTCGTCGTCAGCGACGTCAACATGAAGAACATGGACGGCGTCGAGCTATGCCAGCGCGTGCTCGAATATCGGCCTCAGCTGCCGGTGATCCTGATCACCGCGTTCGGCTCGATGGAGCTCGCTATCCAGGCGATCCGCGTCGGCGCGTACGACTTCGTTCCCAAGCCATTCGAGATCGATCAGCTCGCGCTCGCGATCGAGCGTGGCGTGACGCTGGCGCGTCTCAAGGACGAGGTGCAGCGTCTTCGTCGTGCGGTCGCCCCGCTCGGGTTCGGCGCGCTGATCGGTGAGAGCTCGACGATGACGGAGCTGTATACCGTGCTGGGCAAGGTCGCCGAGTCGGTCGTCCCCGTGTTGATCACCGGTGAGAGTGGCACGGGCAAGGAGCTCGTCGCCCGCGCGATCCACGCCGCGAGCACGCGCAAGGAAGGACCGTTCGTCGCGATCAACTGTGCCGCGATGCCGGCGCAGCTGCTCGAGAGCGAGCTGTTTGGCCACGAGAAGGGTGCGTTCACCGATGCCCGCACGGCGAAACCCGGATTGTTCATCGCGGCGAATCGCGGCACGATCTTCCTCGACGAGATCGGCGAGCTCCCGATCGAGGTCCAGCCGAAGCTGTTGCGTGCGCTCCAGGAGCACATGGTGCGCCCCGTCGGATCGACGGTCGAGACCCCGTTCGATGCGCGCGTGATCGCTGCCACGAATCGCAACCTCGAGACGATGGTCGAGGAGCACACGTTCCGGGAGGATCTGTACTTCCGGATCAACGTGCTCCAGGTGGATCTGCCCCCGCTGCGCAATCGCGGTGGCGACGTCCTGGTGCTCGCGCGCCACTTTCTCGACAAGATCGCGGCGCGTGCGCAGAAGCGGATCGTCGGCTTCTCTCCGGAAGCAGCCCAGAAGCTGATCGCGTACGCGTGGCCTGGCAACGTGCGCGAGCTGGAGAACTCGATCGAACGCGCCGTCGCCCTGGCGTCGTTCGATCAGATCGCCGTCGTTGATCTGCCCGAGAAGGTTCGCGCCTTTCGTTCGAATCAGCTCGTCCTCAACAGCGACGATGCTACGACGCTCGTCACGCTCGAGGAGCTAGAGCGCAAGTACGTGCTCCGCGTGCTCGACAGCCTTTCCGGCAACAAGGCCGCTGCCGCGCGGATCCTGGGCATCGAGCGCAAGACGCTGTACCGGATGCTCGAGCGCTGGGGCGAAGCGCCGGCGCATCCGGCCACCTGAGGCTATGCGAGGGGTGACAGCAGGCGCGCGACGGCCTCGATCGGTGCGCGCAAGCCGTGCGCGATGGGTGGACCGGGATCGCAGCTTGCGAGGGTCTGTTCGAACCACGTAGCCATCGCCGTGTTGTGCGTCGGTCCGTGGAGCAGGGCGGTCACCTCGAAATCGAGAAACAGGCTGCGCGCATTGAAGTTCGCCGAGCCGACGGCGGCGATGTCGTCGTCGACGAGGAGCGCCTTCGCGTGCATCATGGCCGGGCGAAAACGAAACACACGCGCTCCGGCGAGCGCGAGGTCGCGCAGGAGCTGGCCGGCGATCCGGTCGGAGAGCCAGTGGTTCGAACGCGCCGGGACCACGACCGTGACATCGACGCCGCGCCGCGCCGCGATCGCGAGCGCTTCGAAGAGGCTATCGTCGGGCGCGAAGTACGGCGTCGCGATCGAGATCCGGCGGCGCGCGCCGAACACGAGCTGGAGCATCGCGTCGTGCCACGGATCGCCGGCGCAGTCTGGCCCGGTCGGAATCACTTCGACGTCCTCGGATGCGTCGCTGCTCTCGATCGCCGCGAGCGCTGCGCCCCGCGCGAACTCCCAGTCGGCGCGGAAGACCCGTGCGAGTTTCGAAGCCGGTGAACCGGCGACGAGGATCGAAAGATCGCGCCACCTCCCTTCGCGCGACGACGAGCCCATGTACTCGTCGGCGAGGTTCATGCCGCCGACGATGGCCCGCTGGCCGTCGAAGATCGCGAGCTTGCGATGGTTGCGGACGTTGCTATGCGCCCGCCATGGGACGCGGAGTAGCGGCAGGAACACCGCGACGCGCCCCCCGGCCGCACGCAGCGCACGTAGTGCCGCGTTGGGTGCGCGGCGCGCGAACAGGCCATCGATGAGCACGAACACCTCGACCCCGGTTCGGGCGCACTCGGTCAGGACGTCGACGATCGCGCGGCCGACCGGGTCGTCTCCGAGCACGAACGTCGAGACATGGATGCTGCGGGTCGCGCCGCGTGCCTCGGC
>JAYVWH010000510.1:0-1920 GCA_043786265.1 Kofleriaceae bacterium
ATCGTGACGAGCGGCGAACGCACCAGCACCCGTCGCGACGTGATCGTCGGCACCAGCGCGAGCGCGACCAGCACGGCGACCAGCGCCTGCGTCCAGCGCAGCGCGCCACCGATCACGAGGACCGAGACGAAGACCGCCGCGAGTCCTAGCGTGGCCGTGACCCATTCGCGGAGCCGCAAGAGCTACCAGGCGCGCTCGGGGACAAACACCTCGTCACCCGGAGCCATGGGGAAGTTCGGGCGCTTGCCCTCGGCGATCATCTCGACCGGGATCTTGTACGTCTCTTTCTGGCCCGCGATCATCCGCGTCACCTTGACCAGGTTCTTGCGGGCGAGCGGCGTGAACCCGCCGCTCTGTGCGATCGCTTCGACGATCGTCATCCCGGGAGTGAACTTCACGGAGCCGCTCTTGAGCACCTGGCCGAGCACGGCGCAGTGGAGCGAGTTGATCTCGACCACGGTCAGCGAGACGACCGGCTCCAGCAGATAGCCATCGGCCAAGCGTTCCTGAATCTCCTTCTGGACCTCGGTCGCAGTCTTGCCAGCAGCGGAAACACCCCCAATATAGCGGACTTCCATGCGCCCGGTCGCATCGAGGCTGTACGTCGACTTGGTCTCGCTCGAGCCGTGGAAGATCGTGAGCTCGATCTTGTCTCCCGGGCCAAGCAAGAGCTTCGTGGTGTCGAACGGCGCGACCGTGGGATAGACCACGGGCGGATTGTCTCCACATCCCCAACTAATGGAGATCACACCTAGAACGGCAACGAGGATCAGAGCACGCATTGCACACGAGAGATGCCAGTGAGCACGGGTATGTTCATGCCAGATCCGTGTGAACACTGTCATGATCGTGGGCATCGAACGTGTGTCCGAGATTGACTCGGATGCCCCCTGCACGTACCGTCGAGCCCCCCTGGAGCGACATGCGCTTTTCTTCTAAATACCTGCCGCTGCTCGCCCTTCTGGGCGCGGTGGTAGCGCACGCGGATGATGCGGCGGCGCCTGCAAAGGACGCAACGGCCCCAGCTGCACCGGCTGCCCCGGCGAAGGTTCTCACGCTCAGCGAGATGACCGCGCAGAACATCGTCATCGAGGGTCAGCTCAAGGGCGACCTCCAGTACATGGAGCACCTTCGCGTCGTGGTTCGCCGTGACAAGGACGTCATCAAGCTCAACTGCGTGAACGACAAGTACGTGCAGCTCAAGGCGCAGGTGAACTTGTTCGACATGGCGCGCGACCAGTTCAATGGCTCGCTCGGAACCGAGTCCACGGCGCGTGTGCACTTCGACGCGATCGTCAAGATCAGCTCCGAGGCCGCCCAGCTCAAGAACGAGGCCGCCGGCTGTGTCGGCGTTCCAGAGCTCTACAAGCAGGAATCCGGCGTCGACGTTCAACACCCCGACTTCCCCGACGATCCGACCACGGCGCAGCCGTTCGATGATGTCGTGGTCGGCGTCGATCCGCCGGGCTACGCGTCGCCGTTTAACTGAATCGGCTGAGCCGACAGCCATGAACGTCTGCGCTAGGAGCATCCACTAATGGGTGTCCACATGACTCCGCGTGTCCTCAACCGGACGATCCAGGCAGGTCTCGACATCGCCGTGATGGCGATGGCGTACTGGCTGGCGTTCCTGTTCCGGTTCGAGTTCTCGATCCCGGCGGACTGGATGCGCGTGTTCCTGACTACGCTGCCGATCGTGGTGGCGCTGCAATACGGCGCGCTCCACATTCTTGGCGTGCCGCGCGTCTCGTGGCGCTACATCAGCATGTCCGATATCGGCGGCGTGCTGCTTGGACTGTTCTCGTCGGGCGCGGTCCTCTCGATCTTCCGGCTGATTGGCCAATCGATCCGCCAGAACATGTCGGTCCTGCTGATGCCGCTCGGGGTGCTCGCGATGAACTTCGCGCTCGCGTTCCTCGG
>JAYVWH010000511.1:0-2247 GCA_043786265.1 Kofleriaceae bacterium
GCTGTGGACCGGCGTCCAGGGTGACGAGGTGGTGGTTCGCCGAAATGCCACGGTGGTGGGCCGCATCCCGAGCAAGGACGCGGGGTTGATGCGGGTGCTGTTCCGGCCGACGCGCTAGCCGCGACATCTTCGTAGCCAAGGGTTGGCGAGACCGTCGGCAGCGTTGACGATCACCTGCGACCGCAGGCGCCGCAAGTCCGCGAGCTTGCTCGGGCGTTCCATGGCATGTTGCTCGCAACTGGGCGTAGCGTGTCGATCCCGTTACCGGTCGGAGAGTTTGGCGCGCAGGCCCCGTCGGGCGTGCGCCTGCTGGTCGTCGACGATGACCCGCGCGTCCGCCGCGCGATCACGAACGCGATGGTGCGCAGCGGTTTCCACGTGTTCAGCGCCGAGGATGGCGCACCCGCGCTGACGATCGCGGAGCAGACGCCGCCCGACCTCGTGATCATCGACTACAACATGCCGACGCCCGGCCTCGAGGTCGTGCGCAAGCTGAAGGACCTACATGGTCCGGCGATCTGGATCGCGGTGCTGTCGGGTCAGGACGACGAGGCGACCCGCGCGCGGTGCTTCGATGCCGGCGCCGATGATGTGATGGGCAAGCCCGCTCAGATCGGCGAGCTCAAGCGTCGTATGGTCGCCGCCGCGCGCACCCAGCAGGCGTTCGTCGAAGCTCGGCTGAACGTCGAGCGCAACGACCGCTTGCTCGCGTATGGCTCCGAAGCCGCCGCGATGCTCGCCCACGATCTCAACAACGGGCTCGCCGTCGCGCTCGGAAACATGACGTACCTCGAGGAGGTGGTCAGCCTCGGAGACGAGGAGGCCAAGGCGCTGAGCGCCACTGTGCGTGCGATGCGCCGGATGTCGGGGCTGGTCGCCAACTTCGTCGATATCGCACGGTTCGAGGATGCCGCGGTCAAGCCAAAGGTCGAGCCGACGAATCTCCGTGCGCTGATCCACGAGGTGGTCGATGTCCACGCGGTGGGCACCGGTTCGGCGCGGTTCGAGATCGAGTGCGACCCATCCCTCGTCGGCAACCTCGACGGAGCGTTGATCGAGCGCGTGTTGCATAACCTGGTCGGAAACGCGGTCCGCTACTGCAACAAGGGTGGCGTGATCCAGATCCGCGGCCGGATCTCCGACCTCCTCGATGGACCCGGCGTCGAGCTCTCGGTGTTCAACAGCGGTCCGGCGGTGCCCGAGAGCCTCCGCGACAAGCTGTTCGCGAAGTACGCGAAGGGCTCGAACGGCAAGCGCGGGTTCGGGCTCTACTTCTGTCGCCTCGCCTGCGAGGCCCACGGCGGCTCGATCACGTACGAGCCGCGCGATAGCGGCTCGGCGTTCGTGGTCCGGCTACCGGGCCGTTCTTGAGCCCAAGGGGGGGTAACGCGATACCCCCATGGGTACGATCACGCAGCCTGCAGAGACCATGTGAGTCTCGCTACCCACGGTAGATCACAGGACTCGTGTTTCGTAAGATACCCCACGCCTACCCCCACCGCAGTGGCATCGCTCTCGCAGTAACGCTCGGTCGATGCTGCCTTCCTCTCTGAGCACCTGGCGTTCGCAGTACGCGGCGGAGATCGTGGGGGAGTCGGCGTCCTTCGTGGAAGCGCTCGAGACGATCCAGTACGTCGCGAACACCGACTGCAACATCCTCATCCAGGGTGAGACCGGCACCGGCAAGGAGCTGTTTGCCCGCGCCGCGCATCGCGCCTCATCGCGCCGCGGCCGTGCATTCATCCCGGTCAACTGCGCTGCGATTCCGGAGACGCTGCTCGAGACCGAGCTGTTCGGCCACGTCCGCGGTGCTTTCACCGATGCGAAGAGCGATCGCGTCGGTCGCTTCGAGATGGCCGAGGGCGGGACGCTCTTCCTGGACGAGATCGCGAACGCGCCGCTCGCTGGACAGGCCAAGCTCCTCCGCGTGCTCGAGACGCGCACCTACGAACGCGTGGGCTCCTCGCGCACCCAACAGGCGGACGTGCGTCTCGTCGCCGCCACCAACGCCGGACTGCGCGCGGAGGTCGCGGCCGGGCGCTTCCGGCAGGACCTCCTGTTCCGGCTCAACACGATCGAGATCCACTTGCCTCCGCTGCGCGACCGTCGCGAGGACCTGGAACCTCTGGCGGCATACTTCCTCAAGCAACAGTGCGCGCGTTATCGCAAGGCGATCACCGGCTTCGAACCGGCAGCCATGGCCGCCCTCCGGGCGCACCATTGGCCGGGCAACGTACGGGAACTGAG
>JAYVWH010000512.1:0-6531 GCA_043786265.1 Kofleriaceae bacterium
CGAGGGCAACACCCTTCTCGACAAGCTCGTCGGCGCCGAGATCGAGTACGTCTCGCGCGCCGAGTACGGCGAGCGCAAGCAGCGCTTCGTCGAGCTCGAGAGCCTCCTCCGCGCGCGCGGGCGCCGTCCCTACCTCATTCCCGAGGGCGGCTCGAACGCGCTCGGCAGCTGGGGCTACCTGCGCGCGATGCGGGAGCTCGTCGAGGACCTTGCGGGCATCGCCGCGCCGGATAACCCGGTCACCATCGTGTACGCGTGCGGCTCTGGCGGCACCGGAGCCGGACTCGTGCTCGGCTCGAAGCTGCTCGGCCTGCATGCGCTCGGCATCCGCGTCGCGGGCATCAATGTGTGCGACGACAAGCCGTACTTCATCGACGTGATCGGAAAGATCTGTGGCGATTTCGAGGAGCGCTGGCAACTCGACGCGCGCGTGACTCCTGGCGATATCGATATCGTCGACGGTCACGTGGGCCTGGGCTATGCGAAGAGCCGGCCCGAAGAGCTGGCGACGATCCGCGACGTCTGCCGCAGCGACGGAATCGTGCTCGACCCGGTCTACACGGGGAAGGCGTTCCATGGCGTCGTTCAGGAGCTCAAGCGGGACCCTGAGCGGTTCGGCGCGACCGTTGCATTTCTCCACACGGGCGGGATGTTTGGGCTGTTTGGTGCTGGTGCTGCTCCCGGTCTCGTCTGAAATAACGGCATCTCATCCGCCTTGACAGACTGTCCGTTATAACGGACAGTCGTCTCATGAAGGGCTGGATCCTCACGGCACTCGTGTTGGCAGCTGGTTGCTCGACGGAATCGTCCAGGACGACGTCGACCGCCAAAGAAGTGAAGCTGACCAACGTCTCCTACGACCCCACCCGCGAGCTCTACACAGAGGTAAACGCGGCGTTCAGCAAGTACTGGGAGGGCAAGACCGGCCAGAAGGTCACGATCGAGCAGTCGCACGGCGGCTCCGGCAAGCAAGCGCGCGCCGTGATCGATGGCCTCGAAGCGGACGTCGTGACGCTCGCACTCGCGTACGACGTCGATGCGATCGCGAAGGCAGGGCTCATCAAGCCCGACTGGGCGACGCGCCTGCCGAACAACGCATCGCCGTACACGTCAACGATCGTGTTCCTCGTCCGCAAGGGCAACCCAAAGGGTATCAAGGACTGGAGCGATCTGACGCGCGACGGCGTCGAGGTCATCACGCCGAATCCCAAGACCTCTGGCGGCGCGCGCTGGAACTACCTGGCGGCGTGGGGCTTCGCGCTGCAGAACGGTGGCGACGAGGCGAAGGCCAAGCAGTTCGTCACCGATCTCTACAAGCATGTCCCAGTGCTCGACACCGGCGCGCGCGGCGCTACCACGACGTTCGCCGAGCGTGGGATTGGCGACGTGCTGATCGCGTGGGAGAACGAGGCGTACCTCGCGGTCAAGAAGCTCGGGGCCGACAAGGTCGAGGTCGTCGTGCCGATCGTGTCGATCCTCGCCGAGCCGCCGGTCGCTGTCGTCGACGAGGTCGTCGATCGACGCGGCACCCGCGAGGTGGCGACGGCCTACCTCGAGTTCCTCTACTCGAAGGAGGGGCAGGCGATCGCCGCCAAGCACTTCTATCGTGCACGGGATGCCGCGCAGATTCCGGCCGGCACGTTCAAGGACATCAAGCTGTTCACGGTCGGTGACGTGTTCGGTGGCTGGTCCCAGGCGCAGCCGAGGCACTTCAACGACAGCGGCGTGTTCGACCAGATCAGCGCGAAGTAGCTCTCCGTGCCCAGGCGCAGCGCGATTCCCGGCTTCGGTCTGACGATGGGTTACACCGTCGTCTATCTGTCGTTGATCGTGTTGTTGCCGCTCGCGACGCTCGCACTCAAGTCAGCGCAGCTCTCGGGCAGCCAGCTGTGGGAGCTCGCGACGAGCCGGCGTGCGATCGCGTCGTACAAGATCACCTTCGGGATCTCGTTCGTCGCCGCGCTCGTCAACGTCGTGTTCGGAACACTGCTCGCGTGGACGCTCACGCGCTACAAGTTCTGGGGCAAGAGCATCGTCGACGCGATCGTCGACATCCCGTTCGCGTTGCCGACCGCAGTGTCGGGGCTCGCGTTGACGGCGGTGTTCGCCCCGAACGGCTGGATCGGCCGCTACCTCAAGCCGCTCGGCATCCAGGCGGTGTTCTCGCCGCTCGGCGTGTTGATCGCGCTGACGTTCATCTCTCTGCCATTCGTCGTACGTACGGTTCAGCCGGTGCTCGAGGAGCTCGAGCCGGAGGTCGAGGAAGCGGCGGCGACGCTCGGCGCGACCCGCTGGCAGACGCTGCGTCGCGTGATCGCGCCCGCCCTGTGGCCTGCGATGGTCACCGGCTTCGCGCTGTCGTTCGCGCGTGCGATCGGCGAGTACGGCTCCGTCGTCTTCATCTCGGGCAACAAGCAGTTTCAGACCGAGATCACGCCGCAGCTGATCATGACGCGGCTCGACGAGTTCGATTATCCGGGCGCCACCGCGCTCGCGCTCGTGATGCTCAGCGTGTCGTTCACACTGCTGCTCTCCATCAACGCGTTCTCCGCGTGGGTTCGCCGCCGCCAGGGAGCGCACGCGTGATCGCCCCGATCGCCGAACGTACGGTGTCCGCGACCACCGAACCCGTGTGGGCGCGCCGCCTCGTGATCGGCGTTGCCCTCGCATTCGCCGGCCTGTTCATCGTGGTCCCGGTCGTCGCGATCTTCGTGGAGGCGTTCGGCAAGGGACTCGGCGCCTACCTGTCTGCGCTCTCGGATCCGCACGCGCTGTCGGCAATCAAGCTGACGCTGCTGACGGCAGCAATCGTCGTCCCGCTCAACCTCGTGTTCGGGATCGCGTCATCGTGGGCAATCGCGCGGTTTCAGTTCCGCGGCCGCGCGCTGTTGATCACGCTGATCGACCTGCCGCTCGCAGTCTCGCCCGTGATCAGCGGCATGGTGTTCGTGCTGCTGTTCGGGTCCCGCGCCGGACTACTCGGGCCGTGGTTCGCCGCTCATGGTGTCAAGATCATCTTTGGTCTGCCGGGCATCGTGCTCGCGACCATCTTCGTGACGTTCCCGTACATCGCGCGCGAGCTGATCCCATTGATGGAGGCACAAGGTCACGAGGAGGAAGAAGCTGCGCTCGTTCTCGGTGCGAGTGGCTGGCAGACGTTCCTGCGCATCACGCTGCCGAAAATCAAATGGGGTCTGCTCTACGGCGTGATGCTGTGCACTGCGCGCGCGATGGGCGAGTTCGGTGCGGTCTCGGTCGTGTCGAGCAACATCGCTGGCCGTACCAACACGATGCCGCTCCACGTCGAGCAGCAATACAAAGAATACAACCTGCAAGCCGCGTTCGCGGTCGCATCGCTACTTGCCGTCCTCGCGCTCGTGACGCTGGTCGCGCGGCGCGTGATCGCGAAACGGATGGAGCCAACATCATGACGATCGCAGTACACAACCTGACGAAGCGCTTCGGGACTTTTCACGCCCTCGACAACGTCAGCGTCGACATCCCGGGTGGCGGTCTCGTCGCGCTGCTCGGTCCATCGGGTTCCGGAAAGACCACGTTGCTGCGCATCCTCGCGGGCCTCGAGAGTCCCGACGGCGGCACTCTCACGATCGACGGTCAGAATCTCGCGTCCCAGTCCGCACGCCAGCGCAACGTCGGCCTCGTGTTCCAGCACTACGCGCTGTTCCGTCACCTGACCGTGTTCGAGAACATCGCGTTCGCTCTGCGCGTTCGCAAGCGCCCGAACGCAGAGGTCACGGAGCGTGTCACCGAGCTGCTGAAATTGATCCAGCTCGATGGTCACGGCTCGCGCATGCCGTCGCAGCTGTCGGGTGGTCAGCGCCAGCGCGTCGCCCTCGCGCGTGCGCTCGCCGCCCGCCCGCGTGTCCTCCTCCTGGACGAGCCCTTCGGTGCGCTCGACGCACAGGTTCGCGCCGAGCTCCGCACCTGGCTGCGCCGCTTGCACGACGAGATTCACGTCACGACCGTGTTCGTCACTCACGATCAGGACGAAGCCTTCGAGGTCGCCGACAAAGTCGTCGTGATGAACCGCGGCCGCATCGAGCAGGTTGGCGCGCCGTCCGAAGTGTTCGAGTCGCCGGCGAACGACTTCGTGATGCGCTTCCTCGGTCACGTCAACGTCCTCGATGCGCATCTCGAGCCCGGCCGCGCAAAGGTCGGTGACGTCATGCTCGACATCGGCGACCACGCGGGTGAGCGCGGTCCCGGGCGCGTCTACGTGCGCCCGCACGAGGTCGAGGTCGGCCGCACCCAGACCAAGGGCGCCGTGCCCGCTCGCGTACTGCGCGTGACCCCTCTCGGTGCGGGCCTCAAGATCGAGCTCGTCGCTCCGTCGCTCGGCTCGTCCCTGCGCGCCGATGTCGACTGGGAACGCGGCTCCGCGCTCGGCCTGCGCGATGGTGATGACGTGTTCCTGTCACTCCGCCGTGCTCGCGTGTTCAACGAGCAGCCGCGCAACAAGGCGGCGTGAGCCTGCCCCTTGCGCGGCAGTCACCCGCGAGCGATACGGAAGCCGGCTTCGCCGGCCAGCCGAAGCCGCGTGTGCCGTTTCGGATGTGGCAGCCCTCTATTTTCGCGGGACCGGGACGATGCCCGCCGCAATCATACTTCGCGCGATCTGGTCCATCTCCTCGTCGGTGACGTCGTCAACGTACTCAATGCCGACGTCGCTGTGTTTGTAGGCTGATTACACGCGAACGATTGAAGTAGCTGTCTCGTAGCCTTCGCATTGTGAGGCGACGTCGTCCCGACGATCGGCAGGAGAGCGTACGCGGATCTCTTCCTGGTACGACGACAGCGCATTGAAACGACCTTCGCCGAGGACTTGGCGCAGCACGTCTTGTTCGGACGACGTGAGGTCCCCCAGTGGCTTGCCGAGCATGATGCAAGTCTCGGAATAGTCGACGTATGCGAGAGTCCAGCCCTCCCATCGCGACGATGTATGTCGAGGCACCGCGCGAACCTAGCAGAGATCCTGGTCGCGCCCGCCGAGGTCCGGCCCCATTTGTGTGCGTGTTTTGGAGAAGAAGAACTTGCCAAGACGCATGCAAACGTATTATTGCCTTAATCAATGAGTGCGCAACTGGAGCTTGGTTTGGTTGCATCGACGCCTGAGGCATCGAATGGTGCTGGCTCGACCGATCGGCCGACGAGGGGTGGCTTTCGGAAGGGTGCGGGCCGCAAGAAATCCAAGCTGCGCCGTGATCCGGTGCACCGCACGCGTCCCGAATTCTCGCGTCACCATCCGCAGCACATCGTGCTGCGCACGAGGGCCGATGTCGGTCGCCTGCGCCGCGGTCCGATCTACCGCTCGATGCGCAAGGTTCTCGCGCGCACGATAGGTCTGCTCGGCTTCCGCGTGATCCATCTCTCGATTCAGCACAATCACCTCCACTTCCTCGTCGAGGCCGGTGGCAAGGACGCGCTTCGTCTCGGGATGCAGGGCCTCGCGATCTCGTCGGCTAAGGCGATCAACCGTGCTTGCAAGCGCAGGGGCAAAGTCTTCGAGTACCGCTATCACGCGACGTCGATCCGCTCGCCACGCCAGGCACGCAACGCGCTCGCCTACGTTCTCAACAACTGGCGCCGTCACAATGAGGATGAGCGTGCGCGTGCAGCTCGGTCCGCCGCGATCGATCCGTACTCCACGGCGCGGTCGTTCGAGGGTTGGAAGGAAGGCGCTGCTGCGAAGATGCCTACAGGCTTTGCGACCTTCGCGCCGCTCGAGGTCACGCAACCAAAGACGTGGCTGCTGAAGATCGGTTGGGAGCGCGCGGGAACGATCAGCGCGTACGTCACGCCCGGATTGATCTAGCCGAACCGAACGTGCGGAAGCGCCGGCGCCGGAGTAGCGGCTGTCGCACGTTGCGAGCCGCGCGCCAAGCCGGTGATTCGATCGTTCGCGCGCGGGTCACAACTGCCCAGCCGCGGCCACGCGGTCTGTACCGAGCCGTCGTGGCGGAGCTACCTCGCGGCATTCGACGACATTCGTACGTTGCCGTTCGACCTGTCCGAGGTGATTCTGGGAGACAGCTTCTTCGAGACCACGGCGATCGAATGCGAGCACCCTGCCTCCTGGCCGGTCGCGCGGTTCCAGGCGGTGCAGATCGCGTGGCCGCGGCTGGGCAGTTGTGACCCGCGCGCGAACGAACACATCGGGTGGGTGGCGCGCGGCTCACAACGTGCGACAGCCGCTACGCCGTCGCCGGCGCTTCGGGCAGAGATCCCTTCGGGTGGAGGGGCAGAGCCCACGCGCGGGCGAGTGTCGAGATCGCGCACGTTTCTTCGGCGGCAGCGAGCCGCAGGCCTTGTCGGCGCGCGGTCCGTGCGCGCGAGCGATCGCTTCTGGTGGCTGTCGCGCGTCTTACAACGTGCGACAGCCGCTACGCCTCGCTTTCTGAGCGCGGCTATCGCGTCTGTTTTCTCATTGCTGCTCGGTACATTTGTTCCTCGAACGCACGAGACCCCGCAACGCGCGGTCGCCGAGGACACGTAATCGTTGCAGTGATCGTC
>JAYVWH010000513.1:0-1628 GCA_043786265.1 Kofleriaceae bacterium
GTGCGGAGTCGATCGTCCAGGCGGGCCACGTCTCTCCACTGCTCCAGCCATCGAGCGGCACACCGGTCGCGACCGAGGACGATCCGTCTGACGGCATCATCCGCGCGGCCTCCGGTGAGAGCGAGAGCGGTCGCCTCGCGCGCCTGCGCCAGGTGCGCCCGCCGAACCCGCCCGAGCACGATGGGCCGCCGATCAAGGAGACCACCGGCGAGATCAAGCAAAGCGCACAGCAGCGCGCGATGCAGGACCCTCGAACATCGGAGCCGTCGATCCTGATCGCGGATCAGCCGGCATCCCTTGTCGCCGAGCTCGCTTCGATGCGTGCGAAGGCCGCGGCGGTCATCGAGCAGAAGCCGGTCGTGCCGACCACCGACGCGTCGTCCTCGTCCAGGGAGCTCGCGGTGTCGAGCGTGCGCAAGGACGCGGTCGCGTTCACCGACGACGAAGAAGATTTCTTCAAGCGCGCGGAGTCGCATACGCACAGCGTGCCGAAGGTCGAATCGTTCGACGATCTCGATGAGGGCTACGTAGCGCCTCCCACGTTCTGGGAGCGCGTGTTCGGCAAGAAGAAGTAGTAGTCTACGGAGCCCATGCGAGCTCGACGCCGCCGCGCGAGCCGCTCATCCGCAGCCGCACCAGCTTGACGCCCGCGCCGAGGATGGTCGCCGTGCGCGGGAAGCGCGCGATGTATGCGGTCGCAAAGTCGCCGAACGCCGGATAGTCCGCACGGATCGTGAACGCCGGGCGCTTGTCCTTCACGATCTCGAGCGGCTCGATCTCGTTGCCAGCCTCGTCGATCAGCACGACCCGCCATACGCTGCGCTTGCCGCGATCGAGGTCGTTCTCGCGCCGGTCCCATGTGGTGATCATCAGCTCGATCTCCCACGGACCTTCCATGTCCGCCTTCGCCTGCGCCATGCGCTGCTCCAGCGCCGCGCCAGCCAGGCCACGGTGGGACGCATCGCGGGCGGCATACGCTGCGCGCCAGTCGGGGGACTTCAACGTCGCTGCGACCTCGAGCACCTCCTGGTACATCGCGCGCAGAGTCTTGGCGCGGGTCCACGCTTCGGTGGTGTCCCAGTAGTCGCCGGACTCGGCCGGCCACTCGGTCCCGAGCGTCCGCAGCTTTGGTGTACCGCTGCACGCCGCGAGGACGAACAGCATCGAGATGAAGAACGACAGCCGACGCATCATTGGTCCGGTAGGAAGTCGCGACGTGTGAACAGGGTCGTGAGCGGGCACTCAGCGGTCACCGCCTCACGGCCACCCTCGAGACGATCGACGAGGCTAACCGCGTGGAGAACGTTCAGGCCGGCGAGCCGCGACCGCTCGACCGCTCGCAGCGTCGAGGCGCCGGTGGTGACGACATCTTCGAGGATGACGACCTTCGCGCCTGCCGTGAGGCCCGCCGATTCCACCCACTGGTTCGTTCCGTGGCCCTTGGGCTCCTTGCGCACGATGAATGCATCGCGCGGGTGACCGGCTAGAAAGCTGTGGACGCTGGTCGCAGTTGCAAGCGGGTCGGCTCCGAGCGTCAAGCCACCGACGGCAACCGCATCCGGGGCGATATCGTCGACGATCATGTGAAACAGCTCGCCGATCAGCTGCGCACCCTCTGCATGCAGGCT
>JAYVWH010000514.1:0-4827 GCA_043786265.1 Kofleriaceae bacterium
CAGCGTGCTCGATGTCGTCAAGACCCGAGTGCCAAGCTGTGTAGACGCCGGCGCCAGGCCCTGTTTGCCACTGGACGCTTGTGATGCCAGCGTGGTGAAGGAACGCGGTCCAGTCGGAGCCGATACCGATGTCCTTGAACGTCGGTGCGAGGGGGGCGGTGCAGTCCGTCAGAAAGGTGCGGAGCTCCGGCGCGCCTTGCAAGACCAGCGAGCCGGCCTTGATCGTATCGATATTGAAATACGCGATGACGTCGCGCTGCAACCGCTCGCGCTCTGCCATGACGTACATACTCGAACCAATAACGCCGAACTCCTCAGCGTCCCAGAACGCGATCGATATCGTGCGCTCCGCCTTCCAGCCAGCCTTCGCGAGCTTGCCGAGGCCTTTCGCAATTTCCACGAGCGTCGCGGTGCCGCTATGCGGATCGACAGCACCATAGATCCAGCCATCGTAGTGGTTGCCGAGCATTACCGTCGACGCGGATCTTCCCGGCAGCGTGGCAATGACGTCGCGAATGGTCCGTCGCTTCGTGTCGAGCTCGACCGTCAGGGTGACCACCGCGTGATTCGCCGCGAGCACTTTCTTGGCTGCGTCGCCCCCGACGTTGAGCACCGGAATCTTCGGCAACACTTCGCCGTGGGGATCTCCCATTGATTGCCAGTAGTAGAGAACGGTGCCGCGTTGTGGGTTTCCCTCGGAAACGAACACGACGGCTGCGGCCCCATGTCGCTCGGCCGCTGCGACCTGGGCGCCCCGATAGAGACCGGCATATCGCACTAGCGCGATCCTGCCTTTCACATCGACCTTGGCAAAGTCGGCGTCAGTTGCAGTGCCGGCGTCCACCATTGGAGCTTGCACGGTGCCGCTTGCCGAGTATGCGTTCCACGTCAACGCCTCCGGCATCGGCGTCGTTGGCAGCGGCTCGACCAACGAAATGTCCTCCCGGCCAACCGTCAATCGCAGCTTGATCGGATGCGGCAGGTAGACGTCGTAAGACTTGATCTCGACGAGGAATCCGAGTCCGCGCAGCGTCGACGCAAGATAGTCCGCCACCTTCTCGTCGCCCGGCGTGCCAGCCATGCATGGCAGCGACGAAGTCCGAGTGACGGTCGCGCGCACGCCGTCCGGCGACGGCGCAGATGCAAAGATCCCCTCGACGTCGAGGACGGGCGGAGGTGCTGTCGGCGGCGTCGGCGCGCCATTACAGGCGACGATCGCCACGACGATCGCGGCACGCACTAGTTCGTCGCCGAACCGCCGCCCGCGCCGCCGGCCTGCTTGCCGGAGGTGTCGTGCCAGGATTTGTTCATGTCCTCGACACTCTTCGAGAGCATCGCCATGATGGCGTCGCCCATCGGCGTGTTCGACTCGGTTGCGGCCTTGATGCTGAAGCCCTTGTGGCCCACGTCCAGACCTGCCTTCACCGACGGAACGAGTGCATGGACCACGCTGGACGCCGCCACCTCGCCGGTCGATACGTCGACGGCGCGCACGGACATTACGACCGCGGCGTATTTCTCGTTCGCTTCCAGGTGGCCGATGGCCGGAAATTTTGCTTCTAGATTGGCCGCGGCAACGTTCGGCGCGACCATGATCACGTCCGCGAAAACGTAGTGCGATGCGCCAAGTTGCTTCCCGGCCGCCGCGAAGGTCGTGCAGTCATAGCGCTTGCGATCCGGGGCGTCGGGCGCGCAGCGGTCCATCTCGGCGAACAGGACCTGCATCTTGTCCTTGTCGCGCTCGATGTTCTGGAAGCATTTGCTACGGGTCATCTCGCCGATCAAGATGTCGTCCATCCCGTTGAGATCGACCTGCTGGTCGGACTTGTTTCGCGGCGGGAACACGGCGAGCCGTGCCGTGACCATGTTCGTGCAGCTGAAGTTAGACGAGTGTTTCTCGATGATCGTCTGGTTTTGGTTTCGCGTCGCGGTCGCGGGACCGCCGCCACACGCACCGAGCGCTAATACTGCCGTCAAAGCGAGCTTCTTCATGGTTCTCCTACGGGTTCTCTAGTTTTTGGGCTGCGCGCGCATCACCTGCGGCACGGGCGAGCTTGGCGAGAGTTTGGCGGTCCATCGCGGCCAACCCACCGTCATCGGTGGGACGGGTCACTCCGGCGAGCGCCGTGAACGCGAGCTTTGGTGCCGGCGCTACGAGTGCGTAGGCAAGCTCGACGGCCATCATCCATCGCGCGAGCCCCTCCGCCTTGGCGAGCAGCGCTTGCACGTCGCCGATGGCGTGATCGCGCATTGTCTTATCGCTGACGCGGGCCGCGAGGCCCGCGATCGTCGCTTCCAGCTGTGCCGCTTCGACGGCGGTGGCATTCGTTTGGGCGTTGTTCCGAACAGATTGCGCGTCATCGAGCGCCTTGCGCAGGTCCACCTTGCTCGAGAGCTTGCGCGCAGGGTCGCGGCGAATGGCGCCTTCGAGACTGGCCACGCAGATGGCGAGCTGCTGCAACTGCGCCGACGCGCGGCTCCGGCACGCCTCATAGGCGGTCCACATCGTCTTCTCATCGCGAGCGTCCGTGATGTCTGGTCGAGGACGCAGGAGCTCGAGCGGCGGAAGTGACAGATCGTTCATGCCGGCGAGCTCTTTGGTGCGTGCGCCAATCACCGGATCACGCGAGGCCAGGTCGCCGGCCCGCCACCCGGCGAGATGGCGACCCCGCAACTCCTGCCACCGTAGCCAGTCGGCGCGAGCGAGCGCGGCGGCCATCGGGTCTTTCAGGCCATCCGCGATCTCGACGCGTCGGGCTAGCAGGGCTGCGATGTCGGCTCGCACGATCCACTCGGGCGTCAGCGCAAGCGTCATGCGAATCCGCTCGAAGGCGACGGAGCGGGCATCGTCGTTATCGAGCGTGTCGAGCGCGGCTTGGAGCGCTTTGACGCCGGCGTCATCCGCGTGCTGAGCGCCGATCTGTGCGTCGATCCAAACTTCGAGCGTCACACGGCGGGCGAGCTCGACCCTGTCTCCCACAGGGATGCCGGTGATTGACTCTTCGACTGCGCTCACGCGCAGCTGCCAGGCTGGGTCATCCGCGGCGTAACGGAGCGAGGAGCGCATCAGCGCGATGGCGCCGTCCTTGTCACCCTTGGCTGCGAGCGACATCCCTTCGGTCAACAATGCGTTGCGGTTTTCGAACGGATCATCGAGCCAGCCGGCAAGCTTCTGGATGCGTTTGACGAGCGCGTCCACTTCCGAGCGGTCACCTTTTGCACGAGCCTCCGCGACCATGTCTGTGAGTGCTCGCACCGCTTGCCGCGGCTTCTTCATCGTCGCGTACAAGGGTGGGGTATCGAGCCTGTCGATGTCGTCGATCGGCAGCTTGGCGTCGTCGAGTCGGGCCTTGTAGTTCGTCGTGGCGATGCTGGGCGGGGGCCAGATACGATCCGCTACGCGTTTGAACATGTCGGCGTCGCGCACCGATAATGGACGCGTCCGATCTGCCCACGCCCGCAGTGCTTCCGCGAAGGCATTACGCTGCGCGATCCCGACCAGGCCCTCTTCCTCTCCAAGGGCACGTGCCGGGCGTGCGGGACGCTGGATGTTGACGCGCGCGAAGAACGAATCGGGGAGCAGGCTCTCGGCATCCGGCAGGCCGCTGTAAATCGCCAGGATTGCGCTCAGCCGTGCATTCATGACGGCGACGATGCGGGCATCGGCTTGCGAGAAATGCCCCGCAGCACGTAGCGCGTTTGCGCTTGCGAGTGTTGCACGGTCGAGCACCCAGCCGCCGACGGGCTTCGCGAGTGCGATGGCGCGCTCGAAGTTCGCAAGACGATGGGCCGGATCCCACGCGTGCCGGGCCGCATAGTCAGCGGCGAGCGACGCGATTCGCAATCGCCCGGCACGCTCACATCGCTTGCTGATCTCGAGAAATTGCGCCTCGGGATCGCCCCTCCAGTCGCCCTCTTGCTCGATCCGGTAGCGCACCAAGTTGTGCTCGACCAGACACCGATCGGTCGCGTACTTGTCGCCAGGTCCGAGCGCGGCGCTAGCACGCGAGAATGCCTCCTGCGTCGACGGATAGTGAATCGGCTGGAGCGCGATGCCGTACCAGATCAGGGATGTCGCGATCAGGCTCGGATCGCGGCACGCGGCCGCGGCGCGCACGGCCTCGCGATTGTCGGTGACGTTGTACGTGGAGCGCGCAACCTGCAGCTGCAAGCGCGCGCGGTCACACGCCGTGGCAGGCGAGTTTGGCAGCTGAGCAAGAACGGCAGCCGCACGAGTCTTGACCCACTCGTACATGCCCAGGTCTGTCATTAGCTCGAGATATTCGCTCTCGTAGCGCCAGCTGCGGGTTGCCTTCGCGAGCACGCGCGCGTAGATCGGTTGTGCCTCGGCGAGGTGCCCGCTCTGGTAGAGCGTGCGGCCGCGCGCGAGCTGCTCGAGAGCTTTCTGATCGAACAGCTCACCCGCTGTGTCATGGCGATCGCCCAGCGCCGCCGTCCCGATAATCTCGGTGAGTTTCGCCGACAGCTGAGACGCCCATTGCTCTTCATCGAGATCAAGGGAGACCGCGCCCTTCACCGTTCCCGTCTCGATGCTCACTGCGCGAATCTCGACGTGAAACCGGTGTGGGCCCATTCGAGCGACGCTGCCGAACAACATGATTTCGGCACCGAGTAGCTTGCCGGCTGCAACGGCTTCGCGCGTGTCCATGCCGTCGTTGCGTTTGAGCTCATCCACGATGGCGACCAGCTCGCCACGCTCGAGCACCGATGTATTGGGTACCTGCGTGAACGCGCCGCTCACGAGCTCGGCCGCTGCCTCGCCCATCCCCTTGAAATCATCGGCGCCGTGAACAACGAACGGCGGCA
>JAYVWH010000515.1:0-3338 GCA_043786265.1 Kofleriaceae bacterium
CTGCGTAGACGTCGGTTGCGAACGGCTCCAGCGTCGTTGCCTGTTCGGTCGCCCAGACCTCGGCCGCGCCGTAGTGCGCGCTGCCGCAGCCCGAGCGGATGTGGCGCCCGGCGAGACCGAAATCGACAAGCACGGCATCCCCGGAGCCGTCGCGCAACACGAGATTCGGCGGCTTGACGTCGAGGTGCGCGATCCGGACCGCGTGCATCGCCTCGAGCCCCGCGAACAGATCGTCGACGATCTTGAGTGCGCGCTGCATGTCGAGGTCGCCCGACTCGAGCGTGCGCTCGAGGTTGGTGCCGCGCACGAACTCCATCACGAGGATCGGCTTGGGCTGTGCGCTCGCGTCGAACGTGATGAACTTCGCGATGTTCTTGTGCGAGGGCAGGGCGAGTAGAGCCCCGGCCTCCTCGCGAAACATGTGCTCGAACTCAGACTCGGTCATCGCGCGCGCCGCATCGCCCGAGTAGTCGGGCACCTTGACCGCAACGAGCTCGCGATCGGGGCGTAGGCGCTGCTCCGCGCGCACAGAGAGCAGTACGGAGCCACCGGCACCGCGTCCGATCGACCGCACCACGTAGAAACCACCGACCAGCCTCGACAGCGGTACCCAGCCCGGGAGGACGACATCGACCGGCGCGGACGTGGAAGGGCCGCTGCGCTCGAAGGGGCGGCGGGCGAGGCGCACGAACACGCGCTCGATGGTCGCCGCGATCGCGGGTGGCAGCGCACCACGCACGAGATCGATCGTCCCTGCGATCGCCTGGTCCAGTGCGCTTGTCATCGCGGCGCTGCTCGTGTGCGAGCCAAGCGCGGTGTCGATTGCTCGAATCGCGGTCTCCAGCTCCGCGCTCGTCTCCGTCGCCGGAAGACCGAGCCGCTGCCGCGCGCCGAAGACGCGCCGCGCGAGAGTGCCCAGCTCGTTCGCTATCGCATCGAAGCTACCCGGAGGCACGCTGCGCTGGCTGCGTGCCACCGCGAGGCGTGAGAGCTGATTGCCAAGGCGCGCGAGCGCGAGGCGGACGGACTCGACGCGCGGGGATTGCTCGGGAGGTAACGCATCCGCGAGATCGCCCAGCCGTTCCACGACGGTGCGGACCGCATCGGCGTCGTCGGGATCGCTCGCTTCCCACGTCGCCTTCTCGAGGCGGCAGTACGCCTCGAACGAGGCCTCGATCTCGGGAACCATCGATGCCTCGCGCACGATCGCGAAATCTTCATCGTTGAACGTCGTGGTCCACGCGAGCAACAGGTCGGTCAGCTCGGCATGGCCATCACGCAGCAGCGCATCCCCAGCGCGGGTCATCGCGGCCCATACCGCGCGTCGCAACGACGAGTGATCTTGCTGGGCACGCTCCATCAGCTGGCGAACGGCGGCGAGTCGAGGAACGAGGTCTGCATCGCTTGTGATGCGAACACCGTCGAGCAAGCGCACGAGCGCGCGCAGCCGGGCGATGCGCAGGCCGCCGTGAGCGACCGCACCTGCCTCGGCGGACTTCTCGTGGGCAAGCAAAGCGGCCTCGATCGAGGCGAGCGCGGTCGCAAATTGCAGCCGCGCCGGATCGGTATCGCCCGCGAGCGCGAGCACGGCGTACAGCACGTTGTCCGCGAGCAGCTCGCGATCGAGCTCGCGCAGCAGACGCATCGAGTGGCGTCGATCGACCGGATCGTCGTCAGCCGCATCGCGCAGCCACTCCGCGGCCGCACCGATCTCGTTGACCGCCGTGCGCGCCGCCCGCAATGCGGCCGGCACATCGCCGAGGTCGAGCGCCGTGCGCGCAGCGTTTATCGGCACGCCGATGCCCTCGTTGCCGGCATTCCCCGACAGCTCGGAATCCAGTGCGCGGAGCAGCGCCCACCGCCCATCGTCCTTCATGTCGGGATCGGCCTTGAGCTGGCCGCGCACCCATACCAGCGCCGCCTTAGCGGCATCCTGGAGCAGCGGAGCATTCTCCTCGCGGCGCAGGTCGGCGAGCGCTTCCGCCGACTCCAGCGGCGACCGCGACACGAGCTCCTCGGCGAGGTCATCGGCTTCATCGGGTGAGGTCATGCCGAGACCCGCGAGCCCGAGGATCGTCCCGCGCGCGATGCCGGGCTCGCGTGCCGCGCGCTCGACGAGAATGGGGAGCCAGCGCCGTGCGCCACCCCCGCGTTCGAGGGCCGCCGCCGCCGACGCCGCCGCGCGCCGCAAGTCGGTGTTCGTCGCGGTCGGCCGCAGCTCGCGATCGATGTCATCGGCGAGGCCCGAGTCGACGTGCGCGAGGATGCCGCGCGCGATCGATGCGAACCGCCACACGAGCTGTTCGCGATCGCCGAGCAAGCGCGCGAGCGCGGCGCGGATCCCCGGGCGCGCGAGCACGCGGATGCCGCCGCGATCACCGGCGTCTTGACGACGAAGGGCTTCACGTGCGCCGTGGGCGAGGATACGCGCGGCGAGGCGACGACCGGGCAGCGAGCCCGTCGCCGGCGCTTCGACCCAGCTCTGCGCGAGGCCTGGCTGCGCGAGCAGTCCGATCGCGAGCTCGCCGATCAGGCCGGGGGCCGTCAGTGGCGCGGCGAGCACGACCTCGAGACGCGGGCGCAGTCCCTCGCTTGCGACGATCTTGGGCGACGTGCGCGCGAGCGAGATCAACAGCCGTACGAACGTGTCGCGATCTGCCTCGCGCAACCGCGTGAGCACGCGCCGGCCGAGCTCCCGTCGCTCGGCACCCGCCGGTAACGCCTGGGCGAGCTCGAACAGTGCGATCGCAGCCGATGCCGGCGACAGCCAGCTATCGAGCTCTGCCAGCAGCCCGTCGGTAAGCGCGATCCGTGCGCTGCGCAGCAGCTGCTCGGGCGGCAGACCCTCGAGAGGTGCGGGCTCGCGCTCGGCGATCTCTGCGAGCATGGCAAGGCCCTGCCGAGCGACCTGGCGTCGCTCGTCCGCGCTCTCGAGCGCGTGCATCTCCGCGAACGCGGCGAGGTATGACCTCCCCCCGGCCATTGCTTCATTCTAATACGGCGTTACTACAAAAAGCGCGCTCTGGTCCGAAGGGCTGCGTCGTGAGATTGTCACCACAAGCGGTCAGGGCGAACATGAGCGGTAAGACACGCAGGGAGTCGGGACTATCGCTGGGAGTACGCGTGCTTACCGATCGTACAAATGTGGCACTCGCCGCTGCCGTCGTTGCGGCGCTCGCGCTGCCTGCGTGCGCCGGAATGAACGGGTCGACACTCCGTGGTTTCGTATTCGATGATGCGAATCACGACGGCCTCCCGAACCGGGGCGAAGCGGGAATCGCAAACGCGGTCGTAGCGTTCGGCGCCAATGTATTCACGACCACGGACGGCTCCGGTCA
>JAYVWH010000516.1:0-18948 GCA_043786265.1 Kofleriaceae bacterium
GTCGCGCAGCACCTCGCAGCGTGGCAACCCGGCCGGCGGGGCTCGACGTATCCAGCGCGCGCGTTTGCGACGCTCGTCGGTCATCCGCGCGTCGCGCTCGACGAGGATCCCGAGCAGCCGATCAGCGTAAAGCGGTTGCCGCTCGGGTTCACGGCGCTGCCGGCGGGCAACGAGATCCGGCTCGAACCGTCCGTCGATGGAGCGCGATTTTCTCCGCGTCTGCTCGAACCGTTGCTCCAGGCGTTCGCCCCCGGTGAGCCGCTGGTGGTGGTCGAGCCCGAGCACGAGCGCTGCATGCTCGTCGATGTCACAGAGCAGGCGCGCCGGCTGTGGGGCGTGCTCGCGAAGTACGGCGACACATTCCCCGAGGAGGGTCACGAGCCACTGATGGCGCGGCTCGCGCAGCTCGACCGTGCACTGCCAATCTCGATTCCCGAAACCCTGCTCGGCGCACGGCTCCCCGATGCCGCGACCGTCGTCGTGCGGCTGCGCCTGACGCTCGAAGGTACGCTCGAGCTCGAGCCGTTCATCCGACCCGCGACGGGTGCGCCGCTCTTCCCACCGGGCACCGGGCCGCGTGATGTGATGGTTTCGCGCAACGGCGAGCGTGGGTACGCCCGCCGCGATCTCGCCGGTGAGCCCGTCTTCGTCGCGAGCATGCTCGCGCGACTTCCGCTCGACACCGCTGAAGAAGGCCCGCCCGGTTGCTACCAGATCAGCGATGTCGACGCGGCGCTCGCCGTCGTCGCTGCGGTCCAACATCCGCCCGATGGCCTCGAGGCCGAATGGGTCGATCGCAGGCAGACGGTCGTCAGCTCTGGTGGACCGTCGGCTCTCAACATCACCGTCGAGCGCAAGCGCGACTGGTTTGGCATCGACGGTGATCTCAAGGTCGAGTCAGGGCGCATCGAGCTCGCAGTTCTGCTCGATGCAGCGCGCCAGCAGCGGAGGTTCGTTCGGCTGGACGAGTCGCGGTGGGTCGAGCTGTCGGCCGAGGTCCGGCAGCGCTTGACCGCGATCGCGGACCAGACCTTCGTCACCAAGCACGCGCTCGAGCTCTCGCCGGGTGCCGTCCCCGTGATTCGCGCGCTCGCCGCGGCGGGTGCGCAGGTCGAGACGGCCCCGTCGTGGCAGCTGCTCGCGGAACGCCTCGCGCTTGCAGAGCGGCTGCGGCCGAAACCGCCGGCAACGCTCCAGGCCACGCTCCGCCCGTATCAGATCGAAGGCCACGCCTGGCTCGCCCGCCTCGCCGCGTGGGGCGCGGGTGCGTGCCTCGCCGACGACATGGGCCTCGGCAAGACGATCCAGGCGATCTCGCTGCTGCTCGATCGGTCCAAGCAGGGCCCGACGCTCGTTCTCGCGCCGACCTCGGTGACTCTCAACTGGGTCGACGAGCTGCACCGGTTCGCGCCGAGCCTGCGGCCGATCGTGTACGGCGAGGTGCTCGACCGTGCAGCGACGCTCGCGGGGCTCAAGAAAGGGGACGTGCTGATCGTCAGCTACGGCCTGCTCGTGCGCGATGCGGCAATGCTGGCGGGGCGCAGCTTCGCGACGCTCGTGATCGACGAGGCGCAGGCCCTCAAGAATCCGACGACCCGCCGCGCCAAAGCCGCGCGTGCGCTCGATGCAGGTTTTCGCGTCGCTCTCTCCGGCACCCCGCTCGAGAATCACCTCGGCGAGCTGTGGTCGCTGTTCGCGATCGTGTTCCCCGGCCTGCTCGGTAGCTTCGAGCAGTTCCGCACCCGGTTTGGTCTGCCGATCGAGCGTGACAAGAACCCCGAGGCCCGCGCGGCGCTGTCGCGGATGATCCGGCCGTTCTTGCTGCGTCGCACGAAGGCCGAGGTCGCGCAGGATCTTCCGCCCCGCATCGAGATCCAGGTCCCGATCGCGCTGTCGTCCGAGGAGGCCGCGCTCTACGAGGATGCGCGCCTGGCCGCACTCGCGCAGATCGGCAAGAAGGGCAGCGTCCGCGACGAGCAGCGCCGGTTCCAGGTGCTCGCCGCGCTCACCCGGCTGCGCCTGCTCGCGTCGCATCCCAAGCTCTACGACCCCGAATCACCGGTCGCGTCGTCCAAGATGCAGCGGCTTGTCGAGCTCGTCGACGAGCTGCGCACCGAAGGTCACCGCGCATTGATCTTCAGCCAGTTCACCTCGCACCTCGCGCTCGCACGGCAGGCCCTCGACGCCGTCGGCATCACGCAACTCTATCTCGATGGTGCAACGTCGACGCGCGCCCGCGCCGACCTGATCGCACGGTTCCAGGGCGGCGATGGCGACGTGTTCTTGATCTCACTCAAGGCAGGCGGAACCGGCATCAATTTGACCGCTGCCGATTATGTGATCCACCTCGATCCATGGTGGAACCCGGCGGTCGAGGACCAGGCGACCGACCGCGCTCACCGCATCGGTCAGACCAGACCCGTCACCGTGTATCGCCTGCTGTCGCGCGGCACCGTCGAGGAGAAGATCCTGGCGATGCACGGCGACAAGCGCGCGCTCGTGGCAGGCGTGCTCGACGGCACATCGGCGGCCGGCAAGCTGACGACGCGCGACCTGATGGCGCTGGTGGGCGACGAGCCGTTCACCGGCACCGCGCGTCGCGATCGCGACGACCTGGCGAACTAACCCGCACGTTCGACGCTCACGATTGGGTTAGAACGCGCGGGAAGCGGCGCGCTGCTCCGTTTGTCATCAGGAAGCTGATGGCCCGCTGAGTAGCTTGAGCATGCGTTAAGCTTTTGCACGCTTCGTTCCGGCCACTCTCGGAAAACCTCTGTTCGTGGACGCGAGATTCAGTCGGGCGCGAGACCGCCGAGGTCGATGGCCGGGAACAGCGACGCGGTCTTCATCGCGACGTCCATCTGGTTGTCGCTGAGCACGAAGATACGCTTGAGGTTCGCGAGGAACTCGACCTCGCGCCAGTCCTGCTCGCCGTCGGCGAGCGCGATGATCATCGTGTAGACGGCGACCCAGTAGCGGTCGCTGTTCGACGGAATCTCTGCCGCGATCTCGGCGAGCTCGGTCTTGTTGTCCTTACCGGCGACGCGCGCGAGGGCGACCTCGATTGCTTCGTCGATCTCGGCGGTCGTGAGGACGCTCAGATCGGGGATGTTGCGGAGCACGGCGCGCATGCCGATCCGCTCCTCGTGGTGGATCTCCTCGTCAGCCGCGGCCATGAGCGCCATGCTGCGCACGAAGGCGGGCAGCAGCGTGCGGACCTTCTCGGACTTCTCCTCGATGGTCAGCAGGCCGGAGTGCTTGCGCGCGGACTCGAACAGCTCCTTGGCCTCGGCCTCGTCGAGCGCGAACGCGGTCATCATGCCGTCGAGGTACTCGATCTCGGACTCGGCGAGCTCTCGGTCGGCCACGCAGATCTCGGCCGCCATCGTGTACGCGGCGATCCGCTGGCTGCGCGACGGCAAGCCCTCGGCGATCGCGGGTAGGCGGGCTTTGCCACCACCGGCCACACGGATCGCGTCCGCCGCCATCTCGGTGATGCGGCCAAGCTCGTCGCTCGTCAAGCCTTCAAAGAGCGGATGGTTCGCGAGGCTGCCCTCGAAAGTCGCCATCTCGTCCTCGGTGACATCGCCATCGGCTTCCATCGCGCCGAGCATCGACTCGACGACGAAGCGACGCGGATCCTCGCTGCTGACCTTGCCGCTGAACATCTTGCGCAGAAAACTCATCGGTGCCCCTCTCCTTGGAGCACCGACGGTATCACCGTCAGCGTTCGTCGATGGTCGCGGGCACGGACAGATCGGAGGTCGACTTCTTCTGCTGCTTGTTGTCCTTGTCGGTACCACCGCTCTGGCGCACACCACGCACGTTCCACGACTGCGTGCACAGTGGCTTGCCGTTGTCGGTGCGCGTGAACTCGGCGACGAGCACGAGCTCGAGGATGCCAGCGTCATCGACGCGGCCCGACACGTGATACTTGCCGTCGATTCCTTCGATCGTGGTCGCGACCTTCTTCGGCGTCTTCGCGTTGACCTTGCCGCTCTTGGCGGGGATGCCGACAAGTTGGGGAATCGTCTCGATGTTGACGCGCAGGCTGTTCTTCGCAGTGTCGACCTTCACGACCGCGCGCGTGTACGCGAACCGCACCGGGTCGCAGTTCGTGGACATCTCCTCGAACTTCGCGTCGTACGCGCCCGCCACGTTCTGAGCGCGCGCAGGAGCGGCCAGGGCCAGCGACAGCAGCAGCGTTCCGATCACAGTCGCGAGAATCGTGCGCATCGTGTCCTGTAGACGCCCGGGACGGCACCGGGATTCACTGATCGAGCATGCCATACTCTTCGCGAGGTTACGGGGTCGTGGACGCCGTGCGCGGCGGATCCCGATATAGATACAGATACTTGACCGATCGCACGTCCGCGTTCTCGCGGGCGACCACGGTGACCAGATTCGAGCCCGGCCAGAGCGGGAGCTCCGCGGTGAAGTCGACCGTCTTGCTGTCCTTGCCGCCACGGTTGGAGCGGTAGAACACCTTCCGGTTCTCGATCTTGCTGCCCTTGTTGTCCACGAAGATGTAGACGTCCTCGACGTGGGTCTCGTCGCTCACGGTACCCTGCAGCTTGTACGTGGATGCCGTCGTGTCGCCGGCCTTGGAGGTCAGTGCGATGAGCGGTGGCGTCGAGTGCCAGTACGGTGTGTACGAGCCCGAGCCCGAACCACCCGCCGTGACCGATGACTCCGGCACAAAACCAACGCGCGAGCCACCCTGATCGAGCTTGACCTTGACCCAGCCGCCGTAGCGGCCGAGGACGGCGTAGCTCGCGCCCTTGACGGCGTTGCCAACGATGCTCGTGTCCTGATTCGCACCCGAGCGGATCGCGAGCGGCACCTTGGTGGTGACATCGCCATGGCCGGGCTCACCCTTGACACCGGCCTGCACCTTGAACGTGAGCTTGTCGCTCGCCTGTACGTCGAGCTGCGCGTCATAGGCGATCAGCTCGAGCACGACCTCGTCAGCCTTGAGCGTCGCATCGGTCGCGAGCGGGAACTCGATCTCCTTCTGCTGGCCGGGCGGAATCTGCTTTAGCTCCGCGCGCGACTTCTCGAGCGTGACGCCGTCGCCAGTCGCATTGCGCAGCAGCACGGTCGCTTCCTCCGCGGCGCCTTGGCCGGTGTTCTTCACGGTGAGCTTGAGCTTGTACTTCTCGCCGCGCTGGACTAGACCGTCGCCACTCGACTCGTCGACGAGCTGCCACGAGTACGCGAACACGGGACGCGGTAGCGCTTCGATCTTCACCTCGGTCGGCGTCACGCGCGCGGGAGCGTTGCGGCTCTCGCGCATCTCGACGCCGAGCCGGTCGACGCGATCGATCGCGTCCTCGGGAACTTTCACTTTCGCGGTGAACGTCTTGGTCTCGCCGGGACCGATCTTGCCGATCGGTAGCTCGACATCCTGAAACACGTTGTCATCGGCCTGCAGGCGCGGATGCACGCGCCACGCGGTGCCGGGACCGGTGTTCTTCACCGTCGCGGTGATCGAGATGTCGGTACCCGCCTTGATCGCGTCGCCCGGGGTGGCCGCGATCGAGACCTCGAGGTTGGCGTTGTCGGTCTGCGTCCCCGGTGCGGCGTTCCAGTCGACGTTGATCGTCGACAGCGCGGTGATCAGCTTCTTCTCTTCCTCGGCGCGCACGCGCTGGACCGTCTTGGCCGCAGAGGCGAGCAGCTTGGGACGCGACGACAGGCTGGTGCCGGCGAGCATGTCCTTGGCAAACCGCATCTCGAAGTCCTCGGCGATCTCGTCCTCGTCCGGACCGTCCTCGTCATCGGGCGGTGCGGTCGCCGGTGCGTCGCCCACGATGGGCTTCTTGCGCTCGACCATGAACGGCACCTCGTGGGTCGGCTTCTCGCCGTCCTTGGCGTAGGTCGACACCAGGTGCGAGTCGAGATCCTTCTCGCCGTAGGTGTGGGTCGGCGGCAGCATGCGCACGAAATCGGTCGGCGCATCGTTCTTGTCGGGGATGTACATCCGCTGCAGCTGGATGTCGGGGACGATGCCGAGGTTCTGGATCGAGCGGTCTCCAGGCGTCAGGTACTGCGCGATCGTGAGCTTGAGCTTGGAGTGGTCCTCGTTGTCGTAGAGCTCCTGCACGGTGCCCTTGCCGAAGGTGCGCGTTCCGACGATGACCGCGCGGTCGAGGTTCTTGAGCGCGCCTGCGACGATCTCTGACGCGGACGCGGATCCGCCATTGACGAGCACGACGAGCGAGCTCGAAGTATCGCCAAACCCACGCTCGGCACGCCGCGCCTCGCGATCGCGACCGGACACGGTCGTGACGACGGTGCCGGAGTCGACGAACAGATCGCTGAGCTGGACCGCCTCCTCGAGCAGACCGCCCGGGTTGTAGCGAAGGTCGAGGATCCACGACGTGCCGCCGCGGCCGCTCATGTCCTTGAGCGCATCGGCGACATCGCTCGAGATGCCCTTCGAGAACTGCTTGACCTTGATGTAGCCGACGCCCTTATCGAGGAGCTTGTACTCGACCTGGGACACGCGAATCACTGCGCGCTGCAGATCGAACTTCAACAGATTCGCTTCGCCCTTTCGCTCGACCCACAGCGTGACGGCCGTGTCAGGCGCGCCCCGCATGCGATCGACGGCCTCGTTCGACGTCATGTTCTCGGTGAGCTCGTTGTTGATCTTGACGATGTGGTCGCCGGACTTGATGCCCTTCTTCGACGCCGGCGTGTCCTTCATCGGCTTCACGACGGTGAGCTTGCGCTCGACCATGCGGATGACGATGCCGAGGCCACCGAACTTGCCGCTCGTCGACACGTCCATGTCGCGCGCCGCCTCGGGATCCATGAGGATCGAGTGCGGGTCGAGCGTCGACAGCATGCCGTTGACCGCCGCGTACTCGACCTTGGCGAGGTCACCGCCGGCGTTCATGTTGGTCTCGATGAACCGGAAGATCCGCTTGAGCTTGGCCGACAGCCGCCATGGCGAATCGACATCTTCGGTCTCGAAGATCTCTTTCTTGTCGTTGACGGAGATCGAGATCCTGTTGCGTGCGACGTCGGGCTCGACGAGCACCTCGGGGATGTTGTACTGGACGCTATCGAGAGCGGCGTACAGCATCTTGCGCGGCTCGATGCGCGCAGGATCAACGTAGCGTTCCTTTACGCGGACCAGTACGAGGTTGAAGATCTTCAACGCCGAGAGGTCGTGCTTGAGGTTGCGCGGCTCCCCCGGAGCAGCGCGAACATCTTGAGTCCCGAGGGAGACAACTCCCTCGGGCGATCGGCGGGCCACTGTGAGGACCATCGCCATGCTCCCGGCCGCCACCACGAGGGCCAGGTTCACCCTGCTTCGCATCGTCCGATTATAGGGTGCAACATCGCACACGCCAGGGACCATCGACGTGCTTCGACGGCAGCGTGCATCCCGCGTGGTGAGGGCATGTAGTATGGTCGTGCTGCGAGATGGCCGATCCGAAGTCCAGCAAGAGCGGCCGCAAGAAGAAATCCGATGTGATCGACGTCGGCGACAAGCCGGCTCCGGAATCCACCGACGAAGATTCCGAAGGCGAAGGCGAGGACGAGGACAAAGAGGCCGAGCCGGAGGCCGAAGAAGGCCTCGATGCCGATCTCGCCGCTGCCACAGCTATCGACGTCGGCGACGAGCCCGAAGGTGACGAACCGTCGCAGCCAAAAGTGCGCGTCGAGCGCGGTGGCTCGCTTGCAAAGCGCGATCCGCTCGGGGTGTACATGCGCGAGACGCGTCGCTATCCACTCCTCACGGTGGAGGAGGAGAAGGAGCTCGCGATCAAGCTCGTCGCGCACGGCGACACGTCCGCGGCGCGGCGGCTGATCGAGGCGAACCTGCGACTCGTCGTCAAGATTGCCTACGAATACCGTCGCGCGCACCGCAACCTGCTCGACCTCGTACAGGAGGGCAACATCGGCCTCATCCAGGCGGTCGGGAAGTTCGATCCGTATCGTGGCGTGAAGTTGTCGAGCTACGCCGCATTCTGGATTCGCGCGTACATCCTCAAGTTCATCCTCAACAACTGGCGGCTCGTGAAGATCGGCACCACGCAGGCGCAGCGCAAGCTGTTCTTCAACCTGCGCAAGGAGCGCGAGAAGCTCGAGCAACTCGGGTTTCAGCCGACGACCGCGCTGCTCGCCGAGAAGCTCGATGTCACCGAGAAGGAAGTCATCGAGATGGAGCGCCGGCTCGCGGCGCCCGAAGCTTCGCTCGACGCGCCGTTCGGTAGTGGCGATGGCGACGAGGGAACGCGCACGCGCATGGATTACCTGCCGAGCGACGAGGACCGCCCCGATCATCAGGTCGCACAGTCCGAGTTCTCGACGCTGCTCAAGGCGAAGCTCGAGGCGTTCGCGCAGACCCTTCAGGGTCGCGAGCAGACGATCTTCCGCGAGCGCTGGTTGACCGAGGAGCCCCTGACGCTCCAGGAGATCGGCGATCGCTATAACGTGTCGCGCGAGCGCGCTCGCCAGCTCGAGAAGCGAATGCTCGATCGGCTCAAGAAGTATCTCGAGTCCGAGATGGGCACCGCGATCGACATCGAAGCGCTCACGCGCGATTGAGCCTGCGATGGAGGGCACGCTCTACATCGTCGGCACGCCGATCGGAAACCTCGAGGATCTATCGCCGCGTGCGGCCCGGATCCTGCGCGAGGTCGACATCGTTGCGGCCGAAGACACGCGGTCGGCGAAAGTCCTGCTCCACACGGCGGATGCGAGCGGGCACGTCAACCCGATCCGCCGCGTGATGTCGTACTTCGAGGGCAACGAGGCCGGCCGGTTCAACGAGATTCATGACGCGCTCGCGCAGGGCAGGGACGTCGCGATCATCAGCGAGGCAGGGATGCCGGGCATCAGCGATCCGGGCACGCGCGCGGTGGCCGCCGCGATTCAGGTCGGCGCCAAGGTCGAGGTCATCCCCGGCCCAAACGCCGCGGTCACCGCGCTCGTCGCGTCGGGGCTGGCGACCGATCGATTCACGTTCTTCGGCTTTCCGCCGCGCGAGCGAGGCGCGCGCCAGGAGCTGTTCGGCACGCTGCGCAACGAGGTTGCCACGCTGATCTTCTACGAGGCTCCGGACCGCGTCGGCGCCACGCTCGCCGATCTCGCCGCTGCGCTGGGCGACGATCGTCGCGCGAGCCTGGGCCGGGAGCTGACGAAGCTCTACGAGGAGCACGTGCGTGGCACGCTTGGCGAGCTCGCCGCAAAGTATGCGGTCGATTCGCCGCGCGGCGAGTGCACCCTCGTAGTCGCGGGTGGCCACGGCAACGAGGCCCCGATCGATATCGAGGCCGAGCTGCGCAAGCTGCTCGCGAGTGGCCTCGGTCCCAAGGATGCTGCGCAGCGCCTCGTCGTGTTGACCGGCAAGCCGCGGCGGCAGCTCTATCAGCTCGCGCTCTCGCTCGAGCGTGCGAAGGATGATGACTAGTGGCCGAGCCGATCACGTTCACAAGCCCCGAGTCGCCCCACTTCACGATCGAGCGACTCACGCTGCCGTGCGGGCTCGACGTCATCCTCCACCATGACGATGCATCGCCGCAGGTGTGCGTCAGCGTCTGGTATCGCGTCGGTAGCAGCGACGAGACGCCGTCGCGCACCGGTTTCGCGCACCTGTTCGAACACCTGTTCAAGAACAGCGAGCACATGCCCGCGCATCATTACGATGTGCTGCGCCGCGCCGGCTCGTCGGACGCCAACGCTTCGACGAGCCCCGATCGCACCACCTATCACGAGGTCGTGCCGTCCAACGAGCTCGCGCTCGCGCTCTGGCTCGAGAGCGATCGCATGGGCTACTGGGTGCCAGGGTTCACGCCCGATCGTCTCGCGATGCAGCAGTCGGTCGTGCGCGCCGAGCGGCGTCAGCGCTACGAGGTCGTGCCCTACGGCCCCGAGCGCTTTGCATTGTCGCTCGCGCTGTTCCCAGAGGGTCACCCCGAACGCCACCTCACGATCGGCCTGCACGATCACATCCAGGCGGCCACCGCCGAAGAAGTCGCCGAATTCTACCGGACCTGGTACGTGCCCGCGAACGCCACCCTCGTGATCGCGGGCGACTTCGATCGCGCCGAGGCACTCGCGCTGGTCGACAAGTACTTTGGCAGCTTCCCGCGCTCGCAGCGCCCCGTGCGCTCGCAGCCACCGATCCCCTTGATCGCCGGGCCAATTCGCGAGCGCGTCACCGACAAGTTCGCCGCGCTGCCGCGCATTCATCGGGCGTGGCACGGCCCGCTCGCATTTGCCCCCGACGAGCCCGAGCTCGACATCCTCACCGGTGCCTGGTGCGCAGTTGGAACCGGTGCGCTGTGGCGCCGGCTCGTCTACGAGACTCAGCTCGCGCAGCGCGTCTCGACCTATACCCAGAATGGCCGGCTCGGCGGGGAGATCCATGTCTCGGTCGATCTCAAGTCGGGCACCGACCCGGACGTAATCCGCAAGATCCTCGACGAGGAGTGTGCCCGCGGTGTCGATGCCGAGGCGATTGCACGCCAGCTCACCCGCCGCGAAGCGGGCGCGATCTGGTCGCTGTCGGGCCTGTCCCGCCGCGCGAACATGCTCCAGCGCTATGCGCTCTACACCGATGATCCGGACGGCCTTGCCGCCGACCTCGCGCGCTACCGTGCCGTCACGCCGGCATCGATCGAGGCAGCGATGTCGCGCTGGCTAGGCGCCACGCGCATGGTGGAGATCGAGACCGTTCCGATCGCAAACGTGCAAGCGGCGGCGAGCTAACTAACTAACTAAGGGCCCGCGGTCGGCTGCTTTTTGATCTGCAGCTCTTTCTCGATCACGGGCGTCATGTGCAGGTCGTTCTTGTCGTCGACCCACACGACCTCGAAGTCCGTTAGCTTGTACTTCTCGATCATCGCGAGGCCGTCCTTGTAGCCAGCGATGAACATCACCTTGCTCCAGGCATCGGCGGTGAACGCATCCTTGGCACGAATCGTCACCGAGCGGGAGGCGCGTGCCGGATGGCCGTCGCGTGGATCGAGGATGTGGTGGTAGCGCACGCCATCCTTGACGAAGCCGCGCTCGTAGTCGCCGCTCGTCGAGAAGCTGTGGTTCTCGATCGGCATCAGCGCGAACATCTCGTCACGCTCTCCACGCGGATCGCGAATGCCGACGACCCACGGATCCGCGCCTTTCTTGCCCGCGACGTACATGTCACCGCCGGCCTGCACCATGAAGTCCGCGAACCCGGCCTTCTTGATCAACGCGACGCACTTGTCCACCGCGTAGCCCTTGGCGATGCCGCCGAGATTGATCAGCATGCCCTTGCGCTTGAGGAACACGCTGCGCTTGGCCTTGTTGAGGAGGATGTTCTTGTAGTCGACGAGCTTGAGCCGCTCCTTGACGAGCTCCTCGGAGGGAAGGGTCCCGTCCATATCCTCGTCGAACTTCCACACGCCCTTGAACGCGCCGAACGAGATGTCGAACAGGCCGCCCGACTTCTTCGATACGTCGACCGCACGCTCGATCACGGCGTACGTCTCGGCGGACACGGTGACAGCCTTCTTGCCGGCGGCCTGGTTGACCCGCGAGACCTCGGACGTAGCGGTCCACGTGGTCATCTCGGCATCGAGCCGCTTCATCTCGTTGAACACCGCCTCGGCGGTCTTCGCGGCAGCGGCTTCCTTGTCGGTCCAGAACCAGACCGTGACGTACGTGCCCATCGCCTTGCCCTGGTAGGTCAGCTTGGCGGGCGCAGCATCTGCGCGCGGCGCGAGGACCGGCGAGACCGCGGCGAGGGCGAAAGCGATGGCCATCGCGGCCCGCATGGTCAGTGCAACCAGTCGACGAAGCGCAGGATGATCAACAGGCCGCCGACCGCGAGCGCGAGCAGCACGGCGCCAACCGAGATCGCGAGAGTTCCCTGGGTCTCCTGCTGGATGCCCTTCCACATGCCAAAGCACGCAGGAATGGCACCGGCCGCGGCGATGATGCCGCCCAGGATCGAGCCGTGTGTGAAGCCGCCGAGCGCGGCGATCACGAGGCCAAGGACGACCATGGCAACCGCTGCCATGGCGGGCGTCTTGGAATCAGGCACCGGAGTTCCCATGCCATTGAAACTAGCACGGGGTGCGGAGCCTGGCGCTCTTAGCTTTCCGCGTACATGCGTATCTGCTCGCGCATGACGTCGTCTGTCAGCGCCGTCTGAACGGACTCGCCGAGGCAATCGGCGAGCACGAGAATGAAGTCTTCGACCTTCTTCTCGGCGACCAGCTTCGCCAGCAGGTTCTTGGCATCGCGGGTGTCATCACCAGCCAGGAGCTCCCTCACCTTCGCCACCGACAGATCACCCTGGAAGTCGATCATCAAATTTTGTCGGAGGTACTCGATCAGGCGGTTCACGTGCGGGAGATAGCGCACCCGGGCCGTGATGATCAACGTGACGTGCGTCGGATCGACTATTATCGAACGCGATGCCGCGCGTGTTGTTGACGGGATTTTGCGCAGTCCCGGGCCCACGCCGCGCGGGGGTGCAGCTTCGGCACGTGATCCGGTCGCTCACCCCGTTCCACAGCGTCGATCTGCTGGTCGTCAAAGAGGGCGAGCAGGCCTACGTCGAGCGCCAGGGCTCGGTTCGCGTGCTCCGCGTGCCAACGCAGGAGGCCGACCTGAAATCGCAGATCCAGGCGTTTCAGCGCGCCCTCAAGCGCCAGCTCGACGGCGCGGACTACGACGTCATCCACTGCCGCGATAGCTGGAGTGGAATCCCTGTCCTCGAGGCCCGCGCGCGCATGGGCTACGCCGTGGTCTACGACCTGACGCGCTCGCCGCTTGGCGAATCCGCGCTCGATCCCGGTCTCGACGCGCAGTACGGCCGCGACGAGGAGGCGTGCATCCTGGCAAGCGATCTCGTCCTCGCTCCGACTCCCGCCGCGGTCAAGGCGCTCCAGGGGCGCGGCCGGCCCGAGCGCGTGATGCTGTCGCCGCCCGGCGTCGATGTCGACCGCTTCGACTGGGACGACGAGAACAAGAGCGGCCCACCCCGCATCCTCTACACCGGCTCGATCGATCCGGGGCGCGGCATTCGCGTCCTCGTCCGTGCGATGGCATCGATCGTCCGCGAGGTCGACGCGCGTCTGATCCTCGCAGGCCCGATCATCTCGCCAAAGTTCGAGCAGACGATGCGCGATGGCATTCGCGAGCTCGATCTCGTCGACAAGGTCGAGATCCTCGGCACCGTCGACCACGACCAACTGCCCGCGCTGATCGCATCGGCGACGGTGTGCGTAGTCCCGGCGGCGAGCGACCTGACGCCCAATCCAGCGGTCGTCTACCCGACCAAGCTGCTCGAGTACATGGCGTGCAAGCGCGCGATCGTTGCACCGAAGCGGGAGACCGTCTCGATGGTCGTCGAGAATGCCCGCGAGGCGCTGCTGTTCGAACCGGGCGATCCGATCGATCTCGCGCGCAAGGTCCTGCGTCTGATCGGCGAGCCGGCGCTGCGCGAGCGACTCGCGGCGGCGGCCTACGAGCGCGTGCGGCGTGACTTCACCGCAAGTGCGGCGCGCCGCCACCTGCGCAACGCATACACCGTGCTCGCGCAGCGATTCGCCGATCAGTTCCCGCTGCTCGCCGACGACGACGCGCCGAAGATCGAGATCCTCGCCGACGACGACTTCGAGGCCACCGTGTTCGAAGAGGCGCCCCGGCCGCCCCAGGTCGATACCGCGCTCAACCGGATCGCCGATCCCGAGTCGTTCAACGCGATCGCATCGAGCGGTCACACCAGCTCGGGCGAGGTCGCCGCGCCGCCCGCGCCGGCCGACCAGACCATGGAGCGCAACCCGGTGGCACCACCTCCGCCGCGCGCTTCGAGCGATGGGTGGACACCGCCGCCATCGAGCGAAGATTGGGTGACAAACGCGGTGAGAGAGATCGGCGACATGGAATCGGGCCCGGTCGTCGTTGATGACGGCACACCGATCGAGGGCCTTCGCGCTCCCACGCCGGTGCCGCAAGTGTCGGCGGACAGTGCTTTCGTCGCTGGCGAGATCGACGTGCCGACCCCTCCGCCTGAGAGAGCGGGGCTCTCGGTGGCGAGCGAGCTGGTCGGGACCTCCGAGCCGACCGATCCCGATACGGGCAGCCGGACGCCCCCCATCGAGCGTCGCTGACCGCGGTGGGGCGCCGCCCGCGTGTTAGGTTCGCGGCATTCCCGTCGTCGGTCTCGTCAACCTGCTGTTCGGCATCGGCTTCGCGCTGATCGCACGTGACCGCGTCAAGGCGGATGGGCCCTTCTCGTCTCCTGCATTCCAGCTGGTTGTCCTGCATGCGGCGGCCGTCGTCGCCCCGGTCGCCCTGTATTTTTATGCCGTCCACCCGGCCTGGGCGTGGATGTACTGGGTCGACCCGGCCAAGCTGGCCGCCGTGTTCGTGCTGCCCCTGATGGTGGGGCACGCCGGGCTCGTCGTCGGGGGCTGGTACGTGTCCGTGCTGCTGATTCGCAAGGGATTGCAAGGGGCGCTGATGTACGTCGCAGGGGCGATCGCGCTGTTCCTGCTCGTCCTCGTCGTGGTCAGCATCAACCGGCTGGCCACCGCGGCGGATTACCTCGGCTATGACGCCAAGAAGGGCGTCGCGCTGTTCCAGGTCCAGCTGGGCTGGGCGTTCATTGTCTCGCTCCTGGCGCTGTTCGGATCGGCGATCTACGTCGCGATCGAGCTGGGTCGTGACGGGCGGCGGGTGCGTGCGAGGTGATATGATGCCCGCGATGCGGTGGTGCATCTCCGGTGTGATGGCGCTCGTGCTCGCAGCTGGCTGCGGGCCGATCGCGTACGTCAATCAGACGACGCGGGCTGCTTCGACGAAGGTCGACCGCGCTCGCGAGCTCGAGGCCGAGAAGTTCAGCCCGTACTGGTACACCCGCGCGATCACGTATCTGCGAATGTCGCGCGAGGTCGCCGCGCACGCCGACTTCCAGGGCGCGAACAAGTTCGGCCGGCTGTCCGCGGAGGCCGCCGACAAGGCCGCGGTCGAGGCCGAGGCCGCCGGTCGCGATCCGAGCAAGCGCCCGGTCAATCCGACCGCCGAGCCGGCCCCCGCCAAGGATAAGGACGCCGTCGCACCGGCGAAGGAATGATGCGGTCGATCAACTACGCATCGCCTTCGGCGACACTGCGCGTGCCGGCAAAGCCGGCACTTGCCGTTCTTATGGTCATCGTCGCCCTGGCTGGCTGTGCAGGCCAGACGGTGCGCTCGCAGGCCAAGACCACCGAGGGCTTGCTCGCCACCGCGCGCGACAACGGCGCGATGCGCTGCGCCCCGGTCGAGCTTGCACTCGGCGAGTCGAACAACGACTTCGCGTTTCACGCGCTCGACGAGGGCAACTACTACGACGCCAAGCGCACCGCCGCGATCGCCGAGAAGAACGCCAAGCTCGCGATCGAGAAGTCGCCGCGCGACAAGTGCACCGACAAGGAGCCGGTCAAGCTGCCGCCCAAGCCCGGTGACCGCGACGGCGACGGCCTGACCGACGATATCGACAAGTGCCCGGACGAGGCCGAGGACTTCGACAAGTTCGAGGACGAGGACGGTTGCCCCGAGCCCGACAACGACGCGGACGGCATCCTGGACCGCACCGATAAGTGCCCGATGGAGCCCGAGGACAAGGACAAGTTCGAGGACGAGGACGGCTGCCCCGAGCTCGATAACGACGCAGATGGCCTCGCCGACAAGGTCGACCAGTGCCCGAACGAGGCCGAGGACAAGGACGGCTTCGAGGACGACGACGGCTGCCCCGACGTCGACAACGACAAGGACTCGTTCGCTGACAAGGACGACAAGTGCCCGAACGAGTTCGGCGTCGCGCCCGACGGCTGCCCGAAGAAGTACACGAACGTCGTCGTGACGGCGACGAAGATCGAGATCAAGCAGACCGTCTACTTCGAGTTCAACAAGGCGACGATCAAGCCGGTCAGCTTCCCGCTGCTCAACGAGGTCGCCCAGGCGCTCAAGGACAACCCGAAAATCAAGGTCGAGGTGGGCGGTCACACCGACTCGGTCGGCAACGACAAGTTCAACCTCAAGCTCAGCGACAAGCGCGCGGCGAGCGTCAAGGCCTACCTGGCCAAGCAGGGCATCGACACCGGCCGGATGACCTCCAAGGGCTACGGCGAGAACGTCCCGATCGCCGACAACCGGACGGCCGACGGCCGGTCCCAGAACCGCCGCGTCGAGTTCGTCATTACGGAACACTGACTTAGGTTAGAGGCCCGATTTCCCTCTAACCGGTCGGTTTCTTTGTTATGAAACCGGGCATGAGGGTACGCAGTCTCCTCGTCGCGCTCGTCGCGATGGTCGTCGGTTTCGGCGTGGCACACGCAGGCCCGAAACAGGACATCCAGGCCAAGGTCAAAGAGGCGTACGAGAACTACGACCTGATGGACTACGACGCGGCGAAGAAGTCGCTCAACCAGGCGCTCGCGATCGCGAAGAAGGCCAAGCTCGACAAGGACCCCGGCGTCGCGAAGGCCTACCTCGCGGTCGGAATCGTCGCGATGGTCGAGCAGGACACGGACGCTGCGAAGCTCGCGTTCTTGTCGGCGGTGCAGATCGATCCGAAGATCCAGATCGACCCGGGCTACAAGTCGCCCGAAGCGACGAAGCTCCTCGAAGCGGCACGCACCGAAGCCAGTGGGGGCGGCGGTGAAACCGAGATGCCGACCGTGGACGCGTCGGGGCCCGACTGCTCGGCCGTCAAAGGTCTCGAGCACAAGATCATCGACAGCGGCAAGACCGGCGTCGCGCTGCCGATCGAAGCGCTCGTGGCGACCGATATCAACGCGACGAAGATCGCGGCAATGTACCGGCCCGAGGGCGCGACCGACTTCGTCGAGGTCAAGCTCAAGAAGGAAGGCGAGTGCAAGTACACCGGTTCGATCCCGGGCTCGGCGATGAAGGGCGCGGTGATTCACTACTTCGTCGCCGCGTTCAACGAGTTCGGTAAGCCGATCGCGTCGAAGGGCTCGTCGGGCTCACCGAACATCATCGAGCTCACCGCCAGTGCGGGACGCGGCGGTGGTGGTGGTGACAACGAGGATCCGATCGGCACCGCGGGCGGCGGTGGCGAGACCGACGTCCACGAGAAGGTTGTCGTCGATCGCAAGCCGGCCAAGCTGCTGGTCGCGTTCACCGGCGGTACGGGGTTCGGTTACGTCAGTGGCGAGACCGAGGGCATGAACACGGTCAAGAACTGCTGCCTCGGCTCGAGCCTCGTCGTGATCCAGCCCGAGGTCGGGTACTACGTCAGCCCGCAGCTGTCCGTCGGCGTCGCCGGCCGCATCGGCATCCCCGTCGGCGCGAACGTCGCCGGCCACGCAACCGCGGCCCCCGGCGGCGTCGTCCGTGTGCGCTACGCACTCGGCGCGCATGGCGACGGCGTGCGCTTCATGGGGCAGGCCGGCATCGGCGTGCTGCGCAACACGATCAAGCTCGACAACAGCGAGCCCGGGATGGACACCGATATCGTCGCGCAAGGCCCGCTGCTCCTCGGCGGTGGCGTCGGTTTCGTGAGGCGCCTGTCGAACAGCCTCTCGTTCATCGCGGACCTGTCGGCTCTCGCCGGCATCCAGATGGGCTCCGCGCTGTCGGGCCTGTCGCCGAAGTTCAATACCGGCTTTGGGGCCGATCTCTCGATCGGTCTTCAGGTCGGAATCTGATCAGCTCAGAAGTGCCCGGAGCGGGTGCAGCACGATGTGGATCTCGCCGGCGGTGACCTCGGCGGCGCTCGGTGCAGCCGATAGCACGACGGCCGCCTCGACGACGCGGTCGCCACCCTCGTTGAGGTAGATCACGCGCTTGATCGGGCGGCGCGTCGCAGCGACGGTCTCGAGATCCTCGAACAGGGTCGGATACACCTCGGGCAGCGCCGAGTCGCGCAGCTGTAGACCGCCCGCACCGCCGGCGACGCCGAGAAACTCGAGGAACGCCGGATTCGCAGCGCGGACCTTGCCGGCTGGATCGCACGACGCCATCGGTAGCGGCACGGCACCGAACACTTCAGCCGCCGCCTTCACGCGGTGATCGTGCTCGCGTCGCTCGCGTGCGGCATCGGGCGCGACGGCGCGACGCTTGCCGCCGTCCATGCCCAGCATGCCCATCAGGGTGCGCAGCTCGTACATGAACGCCGCCATGTCGGGGTGCCGGTTCGCTGGATCCTTCGCGGTCGCACGTGCGACGATCTGGTCGGCGCGCTCGTCGAGCGGCTCGCCATCACAGTGCTTGCTCGGCGGCGGGCAGGGTTCCGTGCGCTGCTTGTCGAACACGGTCTGGGTGTCGCCGGTGAACGGCAGCTTGCCCGTCAGCAGCTCGAAGAACACGATGCCGAGCGCGTAGATGTCGCTCGCCTGCGAGACGGGCCCGCCGTCGATGCGCTCGGGAGCGAGGTACTCCGGCGTGCCGTCGAGGCCATTGTCGCGACCGAGGTCCGCGCGCGACAGCCCGAAATCGAGCAGCTTGACGAGCCGGCGCTGCGCGGGCGTGCGCACGATGAAGATGTTCTCGCTCTTGATGTCGCCGTGGACGATGGCGCGGCCGTGGATGGCGCGGACCGCGTCGGCGACCTGCCAGAGGATGTCGCACGCGACCTTGGGCGCGACCCGGCCGCCGGTGCGCAGCTTGGCGTGCAGGGTCTGGCCGTCGAGCAGCTCCATCACCATGAACAGGCCGAAGCGCGCGTCCTCGCCGAAGTCGACGATCGAGCAGATGTGATCGTGCACGCACGCCGAGGCCAGCCGGGCCTCGCGGTAGAACAGCTCGCGCACCCGCGGATCGGTGGCGATGCCGGTCCGGATCAGCTTGAGCGCGAACGGCTTGCCGAGGACCTGGTGACGGACCCGCAGCACGCGGCCCATGCCGCCGCGGCCGAGCAGCGCCTCGACCCGGTAGCGGCCGGCGACGACGTCCCCGGGCCGGGCCGCGCGCGGCCGATCGTCGCCCGCC
>JAYVWH010000517.1:0-4847 GCA_043786265.1 Kofleriaceae bacterium
CACGGAGACGCTCGACGAGTTCGGCTTCAGCATCGCGCTGTCTGGCGATGGCTCGACGCTTGCGGTGGCTTCGTTACAAGAAGCCAGCGCTGCCACGGGCATCGACGGCGACCAGGCCGACAACTCCGCAGTCGATGCGGGCGCGGTCTACGTGTTTGCACGCGCCGGCGCGAGCTGGGCCCAGCAAGCCTACATCAAGGCCTCAAACACCGACGCAGGCGACAGCTTCGGTGCGTCCGCGCTGTCGAGCGACGGCTCGACGCTCGCGGTCAGCGCCCTTGGCGAGGACAGCGCCGCCACGGGGAACGACGGTGACCAAGCCGACAACAGCATGGCCGATTCTGGTGCCGTCTATCTGCTCGAGCGAACCGGGACGGCGTGGATCCAGCGCGCGTACATCAAAGCGTCCAATACGGACGCGCTGGATCTGTTCGGTTCGGTGGAGCTGTCGGACGACGGCTCGACGCTCGTGGTCGGCGCGATGCGCGAGGACAGCGGCGCGACCGGAATCGGCGGTGATCAGACCGACAACTCCGTGTCCGATGCCGGCGCGGTCTACGTGTTCGAATAGTGATCGCCCGACTCCTCGCTCGATTGTTCAGCGCTGGTGCTTTTCCGGTGTCATGATCGGTCATCCATGAGAACGGCGTGGTGGTTCGCGTTGCTGCTCGGCGCCGGTTGCGGCGGTGATAACGACGCGTGCATGTACGGTGGTCGCACGCATCGAGCGGGCGAGACGTTCCCCGCGACCGACGGGTGCAACACCTGCTCGTGCACTGCGGATGGCGTCGCGTGCACCGAGCTCGCCTGTGTGCCGAGCGACGGCGGTGTTGATGCGGATCCTGCCTACTGCGGCGCCACCAATGGCTGCCCGGTAGGCCCGGCGTGTGGATCGGTCTGCTGTGGGCCCGGGGAGCGTTGCAGTAGCGGAACCTGCGTGTGTGGTTCTGGTCCGGCGTGCCCGTCTGGCAACACCTGCGAAGCTGCGGGCCCTGTCGGGGGCAACGCCTGCGGCAGCGTGTGCTGCGGCGCGACCGGGCCGTGCCCGCTCTGAAACATTCAGAGTGCCTGGCGCGAACCAGGTCGTGTGGCTCGAGGCGACGTGCGACTGACCGCGGGCGACTCACGCATGTGTTCGCTCTCATAATGTCGTTCCCGGCGCTGGTTGTCGCGGCTCCACTTCCCATCGATGCGCACGAGCCCGAGAACCTGCCGCCGTCCAAGGAGGCGCAGATGTCCGACGGCGATGTCGCGACTGCCGGCTCACCGTCCCGGGCGAGCTATCGCAGGAGCACCACGATCGAAGCATCCATCGGCGTCGGCCTCCTCGTGTCGTCGCACGCTGACGGCGGCATCGGGCTGTCGGGTGTCAATCTCGGCATTGGTGGATTTCTCAACTCGCGGCTGGCGATCGCCGCACGGTTCGCTGGCGTACTGACCCGGGGCGACAACCCCGTGACGCTGCTCTTCCTTGGTGGTGTCGTGCAGTACTGGATCGACGACAAGCTGTGGGTCGGCGGTGGGCTCGGGCTCGGCAACGTCGACGGTGATCGCGGAAGCGCAAATGGCCTCGGGTTCGACGTCCGCGGTGGTTACACGATCAAGCAGACGCGCGAGCACGCCGTTGGAGTCTCGGTCGAGGTGCTCCCTGCGCTGTTCGCTGGACGCGTGCTGACCGGCATCGCTGTCCTCGCTGGCTACCAGTACCTCTGAACAATCACCGGCCCTGGATAGAGGCCGTTGAGATCTGGCTTGTGGCTGCACCCGAACGCGGCAAGCACGCCGACCATCAACCGTTGCGAGTGCGTCATCAAGACGACGCTACTTTGGTGATGGACCTGATACGATGGCGATCCGTGCGCGCGTTTCCACCCGAGTCACCCCTCCATGCGTTCTCCGAGGCCGAGGTCGACGCGATCTTCACGGCCGGCACAATGCGAAGGTGCGATGCCGGCGAGGCGATCCTGACCGAAGGCGAGCCCGGCGATTCGATGTTCTTCCTGATCGAAGGCACCGCCGAGGCACGCCTGGCCACGGGCAAGAACGTGCGGACCTACGGTCCGGGCAGTTACTTCGGCGAGCTCTCGTTCATCAACCCAGGACATCGCCGAAGCACGACGGTGGTCGCCACCACGTTGGCCAGGCTCCAGGTGCTCGATCAGTCGAGCGTCAAGTCCTTGCTCGCGAGCCATCCGGGCGCCATCTTCACGCTGCTGCGCCGCGCATGTGCGTTTCTCGTCGACGCCGAACGGAACCTCATCGGCGACCTGCGCAAGCAGAACGCCGAGCTGCAGGAGACGGTCAAGCATCTCGAGTTCACGCGAAATCGACTGAGCCAGGAAGAAGAGACCGCGCGCACCGATGCGCTCACGGGCCTCTACAACCGCCGCGGCTTTGACGCCGAGCTCCGAGCCTTCATGGAGCGTGCAAAGGCGATCGGCGGCGGGCTCGCACTGATCGCCATGGACCTCGATCGCTTCAAACCCGTGAACGACACCATGGGGCACGCGGCCGGCGACTTCGTGTTGCGTGGCGTCGGCAAGATCCTGCAGGACGGCGTACGCAAGAGCGATCTTCCGTGCCGCGTGGGTGGGGACGAGTTTATCATCCTGCTCGCCGATGTAGAGGAAGCGACGGCCCGCGCACGTGCCGAGCACGTGCGCAGCAGCATCGGTGTGCTTGCCCACCCCGGCAACGAGCGCGGCATCCAGATCACCTCGACGATGGGCGGGACGATGTATCGCGCAGGCGAGACCGCTGAGGAGCTGATGCAACGTGCAGACGAGGCGCTCTATGCGGCCAAACGCGCCGGACGTGACCGCCTTGGGTGGACGTGAGCGAGGTTTGTTTTCAGGTCTGGGGCAGCCGCGGGGGCCGCAATACGAGCCGTTCACGTATCGGCAACCTCACGTCGTGTTACTCGCTGCGCGCCGGCGAGGACCTGTACGTGTTCGATGCAGGGCGCGGGCTGCTCTTGCTCGCCGATGCGGTCGTGCGCGATGGCGCGATGCCTGGCGTTTCTCGCGTGCACGTGATGGTCACGCACGGCCACATGGATCACTGGGAAGGGCTCAAGGACGCGGCGTGGATGTGGACGCAGGGCAACGGGCTCGCGCTCGATTTGATCGGCCCGGCCGAGGCTCTCGAGGCGATCCGTCACGCACATGCACCGCCGTCGTTCGTGCCGCTCGACGTCCTCGCGCTCGGAACCGTGGCGCGATTCGGCACCGTCGAGCTCGTCGCGGACGCCACGCACCAGCTCCCCGGCGCAACGCTTCGAACGGTCGCGCTGCACCACTACAGCGGCATTGCACCCGCGCGTCGCTACGTCCAGACGCTCGGCTATCAGCTCGCTCTCGACGACGGCCCGTGTGTCACATACCTGAGCGATCACGAGCCGACCGAGGAGACCCGCGTGACCGAGGACGAGTGCGTCAAGAGCTCGCATCTCGCATTGATCGATGCGAACTACGGCGAGATTCGCGAGCACGCCTTCGGGCATGGATCGATCGAGTACGCGGGTGCATTCGCCGCACGACATCCTGCGGTACGTGTGCTGGCCGCACATCATGGTCCGCTCCGCACGGACGACGCGATCGAAGCGATCTACGCCCGCCAGACCGCAGCGAACCTCGCGATCGCACGCGAAGGCGACAGCTTGGTCTGGGACGCGGCGGCCCGCTGCTTCCGCTGAGCTACGGCAGCCGCGACTTGATGAAGGTCTCGCACCCGGGCGGCACAGCAGTGAATCGCAGCGTGCACGGTGTTCCGCTCGCGGTCACCTTCGCGTAGAGGTCGCCGTCGATCGTCGCGCCGTCGCCGCCACGAATCCGCAGCTTCAAGTTTTGGAACGCGTCGCAGTGCACATCGAGGAGGGCGCCGCGAGTCGACAGGCTCGACAGCTGGCCACTCTGCTCGTCGCCTTCCTCGTTCTTGCCCTTCATCACCCGGAACGTGACTTCGACAGGCGTGTCGAGCGCCACGAGTCCCAGGTCGACCTCGTCCAGCTCGAGCTTGTACTCGCCGCCGATTCCCTTGATCTCGAAGGCCGGAATCGGCTCGGGGAAACCCTTCGCGATGATCATCTGCTTCTCGCCAACCACGATGTCGGCGCCGGCGAGCTCGAGAGTCGTTCCCGAGATCAAGACCTGGCCGCCGACGGTGTTGGACTCGATGCGCGCCGTCAGGTTCACGTGGCTGCCGACGACTCCATACTTGATGTGCTTCTGAGAGCCGATGTTGCCGACGATGACTTCGCCGGTATTGAGCGCGATGCCCATCTCGAGCGTCGGCAGTCGGAGCTTGGCGTTGTGCTCGTTGATGCCCTTCATGGCTCGCTGCATCGCGATCGAACACGCCACCGCGCGCCGCGCATCATCTTTTCCCTCGATCGGCGCGCCGAAGATGACGAGGATCGCGTCGCCGATGAACTCGTCGATGGTGCCGCCATAGTCCATGATGATGTCGGCCATCGTGCCCAGATAGTGGTTGAGCACGATCAGCACCTCGGCGGGTTTCATGCGCTCCGCCATCGCGGTGAATCCACGCAGGTCCGACATCATGATCGTCAGCCGCCGGGTCTCGCCGCCGAGCTGGAGCTTCGCCGGGTCCTTCAGCATCTGGTCGACGACGGTCGGCGCCAGGTACTTCGAGAACGTGCTGCGAATGAACTTCTTGCCGCGTTCCTCGACGACGTACTTCATCGCGACGGTCGCGATGAAGATCGTGAGCAGCTCGCCGAACAGGAACACGGTGTTGAGGTTGATGTCGTGACGACCGAAGACCATGAAGATGTCGAGCCCGGCGAGCAGCCCGATGCCGCCGAGCGCGGTCAGCATCGCCGGTAG
>JAYVWH010000518.1:0-1690 GCA_043786265.1 Kofleriaceae bacterium
GCCCGCGCAGCGGCGCCGAAGGCGGCGCGGAGGTGAACGACAGCGACCGCGAGCTGATCGCGTCGCTCGCGTGTGATGCACAGACCAGCGGCGGGCTACTGCTCTGCTTGCCGAGTGAGCGCGCCGCAGCCTGCGTGGATGAGCTTCGTGCCGCCGGCCTACCGGCTGCACGGATCGGGTCGCTGGCCGCGCAGACTGCAGCGCCGCCGATCACGCTCGCGTAGCGGTCATGTCGACCACGGATCGACGACATCGATCCCGCAGCCGGTGAAGTCGGAAACATTACGGGTCGCGAGTCGACCACCCTGCACTGCCACGATTGCTGCGATCTGGGCGTCGAACGCCGCGATCGGGCGGCCGGCGGCACGACGGCTGGCGCTGATCTCGGCGTATCGGTTCGCTGCTGCCGAGTCGAACGCGAGCACCCGCCCCGTAAGGTCGATCTCGAAGATTGCCCGCGCAGCTTCAGCCACTGCCGTCCGTCGCTTGCCCTTCGGCAGCAGCAACACACCGTGCATGATCTCCGCGACGGTGATGCTCGTCGTGTACAGCGTCAAGGCCGCTTGCGAATTGATCCACGCCACAACGCCCGTCTCGGGGGCGCTCCGCATCAGTTCGGACACTACGTTGGTGTCGACGACGATCATCGAAGCTTCGGAGGTTCGCGGCCGGGGAGGCGCGGTGCGATCTCGAGCTCTACTCCGAGCCCGCGAAACCTACGCCGGATCGCATCGCCGAGCCTGGTCGGCGGTGGCGTGGACGCCGAGACCACCGCTCCCAAGATCACCCGCGCTTCCTCCTCCATCGAGCGACCATTGCGTGCTGCGCGGACACGCAGGCGCTCCTTCACGTCAGGCTCGAGGTCACGGATCGTGATGCTGGCCACGCATCAATGATAGCAGTGCAATCATTGATTGCAAATGCCTAACCGAGGAACGGCTCGTGACAGACCGCCTCGATGTTGTTGCCATCGGGGTCCTTCACGAACGCGCCGTAGTAGTGCTCGTGATAGTGGGGGCGCAAACCGGGCGCGCCATTGTCGGTGCCACCGGCGGCGATCGCGGCGGCGTAGAAGGCACGGACCTCGGCACGTCCTCCCGCACGGAACGAGACGTGGGCGGGCTTGGCCTCGGGACCCTGACCGATCCAGAAATCCGGCTTCGGCGCGACGCCAAAGCCAGCGGCCATGCCGGGGAACTTCTTGAGCATCGTGTAGCCAAGCGGCGCGAGCGCCTTGGTGTAGAACGCCTCGCTCTTGTCGAGATCGGTGACTGCGATGCCGATGTGATCGATCATGGCCGCACCATACCAACACGATGGAGTAAGGTCGCGGCGTGCGTGGTGGACTTGTATACGTGTTGGCTGCGGCTTCACTCGTCGCCGCTCCCGAAGTGGCGCATGCGGGTCGCTCGTTCTTCGGTTGGCTGTCGGGCGCCGAGGTCATGCCCGAGCGCAGCGTCGAGCTTCAGAACTGGATCGACGAGGAGAACGTCGTCGAGAAGGAAGGCGATCGCTCCGAGTCACACTGGGGCGTGAGCCCGCAGATCGGGATCACCGATCAGCTCGAGCTCGGCCTTCCGCTCGCGATCGCATGGGGACGCACGCCGGGGATGCCGGGCAGCACCGCGCTGTACGAGTACGGCGCCGAACTGCGTTACCGGCTCGTCACGCAGGATGCCGAGGACGCGCC
>JAYVWH010000519.1:0-13734 GCA_043786265.1 Kofleriaceae bacterium
AGATGTGCGACGACGGCAATGCCAGCAACGGCGACGGCTGCTCGTCGCTGTGCACGATCCAACCGGGGTACTCGTGCGAAGGCATGCCGAGCACATGCATGAAGGGCTGCGGCGACGGCGCCGTGAAGGGCAGCGAGCAGTGCGACGACAGCAACAATACCGACGGCGACGGCTGCAGCGCGTTCTGTATGGTCGAGCCCGGTTACACCTGCACGGGCTCGCCGAGCAAGTGCACCTCACGGTGCGGCGACGGCAAGGTCGCGACCATCGAGCAGTGCGACGATGGCAACAACGCGGCCGGCGACGGTTGCTCGGCAACGTGCATGATCGAGCCTGGCTACTCGTGCGACGGGATGCCGAGCGTATGCATGATGGGCTGCGGCGACGGCATGGTGAAGGGCAGCGAGCAGTGCGACGACGGCAATAACCAGAACGACGACGGCTGTAGTGCGGTCTGCACGGTCGAGTCCGGTTACACGTGCGAGGGCATGCCGAGCATCTGCGCCACGCGGTGCGGCGATGGCAAGGTCGCCTCGGGTGAGGAGTGCGATGATGGCAACATCACCTCAGCCGACGGCTGCGGCCCCGACTGTCAGATCGAGGTCGGCTTCGCGTGCGAGGACAACTCGGAGCCGACGCGCTGCGAGCGGATCTCGGTTGCCGGCGGCGGATGCAGCGCCGGTGGCGGCGGAGGCATCCTGATGTGCCTCTTCGCGGGCTTCGCGTTGATCGGGCGCGGCCGGCGGCGAGCCCTTCGACGAGCGGCGATGATCGCGATCGCGGTCGCGGCCATCGGGGTCGCGGCGCCGCGCGCGGCGCTGGCGCAGACCGTGGACACGGGCTCCACGAACTACACGGTGGAGCGTTTTCGCCTCGGTGGGAGCGACCGCAATGGGCTGCTCGACGTCGACTCGGCGAGCTCCACCGGCCACCTCAGCGTCGACGTGGGCCTGTGGATGGGCTACGCGAACGATCCGCTCACACTCCGCGCCGGCTCGCCCAATGACCGTATCGCGTCGCTCGTCAAGAACCGCTTCGGCGGCGACCTGTTCGCCTCGATCGGCATCGGCAGGACGCTGGAGCTCGGCCTCGCCGCGGCGTTGATCCTCGACCAGTCGCACGACGTCGGCACGCTGATGGGGGTGGGAAGCCCGCAGAGCTTCGGCGTCGGCAACCTGCAGTTATCCGGCAAGGATGTGCTGTACACGAGCGGAAAGCTCGACGTCGCGGTCGCGGTCCATTTGACCGTGCCGACCAAGACGTCGAGCGACTGGTTCGGCGACAGCGGCGTCACGGCATCGCCCGAGGCACTGGTCGGCGGCACGGTCGATCGCGTGCGGTGGGGTATCAACCTCGGCTACATGGCGCGCCGGGCGCAGCAGACCGCGTCGCTCACGGTCGATGACGAGCTCTACGCGCACGCCGGCGCCGGCATGCACGTGCACGACAAGGTCGAGATCATGGCGACCGGCGGCATCGCGACGTCGTCGACCCACCCGTTCAAGAACTACAACGCGAACTACGGCGAGCTGCGCGGTGGCGTGGCATTCGACGTCGCCCCCACCGTGCGCGTGGTGGCAGCGGTCGGCGCGGGGCTCGCGGAGGCGTACGGATCGCCCGACTGGCGCGCGCTGGTCGGAGTGATCGCGCGCGCTCACGAACACGCACATGCGCGGCCGCACGCAGTCGGCGACATCGACGGGGACGGTATCACCGACGACGTCGACAAGTGCCCGACCATCCCGGAGACCAAGAACGGCTATCAGGATGACGACGGCTGCCCGGACGATCCCGACACTGACGGCGATGGCATCAATGACAGCGTCGACAAGTGCCCGACGGTCCCCGAGACCAAGAACGGCTATCAGGATGAGGACGGCTGCCCCGACGAGGTGCCCGACACGGACGGCGACGGCCTGAAAGACGACGTCGACAAGTGCCCGACCCAGCCGGAGGACAAGGACGGCTACCAGGACGAGGACGGCTGCCCCGAGGTCGACAACGACGGGGACGGCATTGTCGACGCGACGGATCACTGCCCGATGATGGCGGGCCCGGTCGAGAACTACGGCTGCCCCGACGCGGACCGCGACGGCGACACGGTGGTCGACCGCTTCGATAACTGCCCCGACGAGCCCGGCACGGTCGCGAACCACGGCTGCAAGGACAAACAGCTCGCGGTGATCCAGAACGGCCGCATCGAGCTGCTCGACGTCGTGTACTTCGACTTCGACAAGGCGACGATCCAGAAGCGATCGTTTCCGCTGTTGTCGAACGTGGCGCGCGTGATCCTCGCGCACCCGGAGATCACGAAGGTCACCATCGAGGGCCACACCGACAACAAGGGCAATGACGCATACAATTTGACGTTGTCGCAGAAGCGCGCCGAGGCGGTGATGAAGTTCGTTGCCGGCAAGGGAGTCCAGGTCAACAAGGTGACCGCGATTGGCTACGGCGAGACCAAGCCGATTGCGACGAACGACACCGATGATGGGCGCGCCCAGAACCGCCGAGTCGAGTTCAAGATCGAGACCGCCGCGGGGGCGGCTGGCTCGGCGCCGGTGCCGCCAAGCAAGTAAGCCGGTCGACTTAGCGATGTTCGCTTCCGCCGTTGTCGCAGCACCCGACGGCTCGAGCTCATCCGCAAGTACAAGCCGCACGTCGCGCTGGTCGATCTCGGCCTGCCCGGTCTCGACGGGTACGGCATCATCGAGACGCTGCGCGCAGACTGGGTTTCACGATCACCTCGTGAAGCCGACGAGCGCCGCGACCGTTATCGATTGCATCGCGCGGCTGGCGACGCCGCTCCTCGGTCCGTAGCGCGGCCTCCCCCGACCGGCGGACCCGAACCTAGCGAACTTTGTCGCCGCCTTAGGCGCGTTCGGTGCCGGGCCGCACGAGCGGCTTGAAGTTCAATACCCGCATTCGAACCGTGCGTCGGCGACTGCCGGGGGCAGGGGCGGCGGCCGTGGGCTCGATCGGTGAATGCTCGGGCCGCACGCCGAGCAGCTCTGCGAGCTGCAGCGGCGAAGTCTCGAGGGTCGCAATACGACACATCGCGGTTCCGACGCCGATCAACTTCTTCATGCGCAGACAGCTGAAGCACGACGCGTGCCTCTTTGATTGCTGTGCAAGCGCAGAGAAGCTCTGCTCTCTGCTTCGCCTTTCGCGCATCTACATCCGCGCATATGCAGCTTTCTGCAGCGGTGCCTGGCTGGTCGGGATACGTTCCTCATCAGTGATGTACTCACCGCTGCTCGCGTGTGCGCTGGTGGTGGTCGGCTGCGGGGGCGGCCAGCCGGACGCCGGGCCGTCGGTCGGGCCGGGGTCGGTCACGGCCGGCTCGGGATCATCGTCCAGTCCCGCGGGCACTTACCCAACCCGTCGAGAGACGGAATCAGGTTAGATCGACCCATGGATCACTCCGTCAAGGGACTGCTCGGCGGTGGGCTCAAGCCCAACGATCCGCGCAGGTATTTGATCGAGGCGATGGTCGGCGCCATGAGCGCGGATGGAGAGGTCGACGCGCGCGAGGCGCAGGCGATGGAGCAGCAGATCACGACCCATCCCTTGTTCCAGGGCATGGGCATGACCGCAGCGCGCACCCTGGTCCAGATGTCGACCGACGCGATCCAGTTCGCCGGTGGCGCGGTTGGCCGAACCCCGTCGATCGCGAAGGGGCTGCCTGCGCGCATCCACCGGCTCGCGGCATTCGGGATGGCGTCGGAGATCGTGGCCGCGGATCAACAGATCGTCCCGGGCGAGCTCGCGTTCCTCGAAGCGCTGCGGATCGCGCTGCGCATCTCGCCGCTCGAAGCCGAGCGCATCGTGCGGGCCGCCAAGTCCGGCCGCATGACGGACTATCTCGACGACAGCTTCCTGCGCATCCGGAGCATCGTGCCGGTCGCGGCCGAAGTCTTCGCGCTGCGAGCGCTGGCGAGTGCGAAAGCGACCGACGAGCACCGGTTTGCAGTCCGGGACTTCTTCGCTGCGATTCCCGATCTCGCGCTCTCCACCGACGACCTCGACACCGAGCTCTATCGCGCATTCCGTCGGCCGCGCGCGCCCAACGCGCAGGTGTTCGGCGAGCTATCGCGCGTGGCGTCGACGCTGCCCGATCCTGTCGATCGCTACTGGATCACCGTCTACGCGCTCGTCGCGGAGTCGCAGCAAGCCGTCGTGAGCTGGCGCGTGATTCCATTCATGGGCGTGTTACAAGCGGCATTTCAGATCGTCGACTCCGATATGGAGCTCGCGGTTGTCGATGCCTTGACTTTTTCCGCCACGCTGCCTCGGCCTGGCTGAAAAAAGTTGGCAGACGCGAGCGCGCGCGCGGAAGAAAGTCAACGGCGAGCATGCGCCAACGATCAGTTCGTTACTCCGCGCGACTCTGACGAAATCCGCGGATTGTTTTTTCGATCCAGCGTGCATAATCGTCGACACGCACATGACGTCGGACACCATCGAGCTTGTCGAACGCGTTCGCCAGCGACTGGATCATCAGGACACGAAGATCCGGATCGCGGGCCCTGTAACCGAGGATGTAATCACTGCGGCCGAAGAGACTCTCGATTGCGCGTTCCCGCCGTCATACCGCTCGTTCCTGCGGACCTGGGGTGGCATCGCGCTGCCCACACACCTGGGCATCGTTCACGACTTCGTGGGCGTGATGCCGGGCGACAGTGATGGCGATGTGGTGCAGCGCACGTTGCGCGCACGAGCGGAGCGCAAGTTGCCGGAGAACCTGGTCGTGGTGGGCATGGGCGCGCAGTACCAGGAGTGGTTCTGCCTGGACATCTCCAAGCAGCTGCCCAACGGCGAGTATCCCGTCGTGATGTTCGACACCCGCGACAACGCGGTCGACCAGCAGTTTTACGATGACTTCGGCCAGATGCTGGATGAGGTCATGGGCTTCGTGGCGGATAGCCTCGACCAGCCGCTCGACTGAGTCGGCCCGGAGCTTTTTGCCGTCGAGCCCGCGGGCTCGCGTGATAGGTTGCGCGCCCTTCCATGCGCAGCCGTTTGGCCGTTGTCTTCCTGCTCGGACTTGTCGTCGCCGCCGCTTGCGGAGACGACTCGCCCAACAACAAGAAACCCGATGCCGGCATGGAGATGCAGCCGGACGCGGGGCCCGGCGAGACCGTGTGCGCCGCCCTCGCGCCGCTCGCCTCTGGCACGTGCGAAGTCACGGCCGGCAGCGAGACCAAGCTCATCAAGGGCAACATCCTCACGCCCGAGACCGTGTTTCGCGGCGGTCAGGTCGCGGTCGATCCGGCCGGACAGATCACGTGCGTTGGCTGTAACTGCGAGACGGGTGGCGAGACCCAGATCGTGTGCCCGGACGCGAGCGTGTCGCCGGGCCTCATCAACACGCACGACCACATCACGTTCACTCAGAACAATCCGTACACGCAGAATCCGGCCGTCCGTTACGACCACCGTCATCAGTGGCGCAAGGGTGACGGCCCCGACTATCCAAAGATCTCGGCAGCGGGCGGCGCCTCCGGCGTGCGCATCAGCTGGGGCGAGCTGCGGTTCGTCATGGGCGGCGCGACCTCGATCGTCGGCTCCGGCGGGCAAGCAGGCCTGGCGCGCAATCTCGACGACCAGGCCAAGCAGGAAGGTCTCAACCACAGCGCGGTCGATTTCGATACGTTCCCGCTCGGTGACTCGAGCGGCACCCGCCTGACCGCGACCTGCGACTACGGGACGATCCACACGACGGCACAAGTAGCGGCCGTGAAGGCGTACGAGCCCCACACGGCCGAAGGCGTCAACGATGCCGCGCACAACGAGTTCAAGTGCGAGAGCGATCCGGCCTACGACACCGTGCAGCCCAAGATCTCTCAGGATCTCCTGCTCCCGCAGACGGCGATGATCCATGCGATCGGCCTGACCGCCGCAGACTACGCGGCGATGGCTCTCAAGGGCACCGCGCTGATCTGGTCACCGCGCTCGAACGTGACGCTGTACGGCGATACCGCTCGCGTCACCATGGCCGCAGCGTACGGTGTCGAGATCGCGCTGGGGACCGATTGGATGCCGAGCGGGTCGATGAACTTGCTGCGTGAGCTGCGCTGTGCAGACGATCTCAACTCGACCTACTACGACCACTACTTCACCGACAAACAGCTGTGGCAGATGGTGACGCTGAATGCAGCTGCCGTCACCGCCACCGACGACGCGATCGGTCTGCTCGCGCCCAACCACGTAGCCGATATTTCGATCTTCGCCGGTAACGGCAAGGGCGGCTATCGCGCGGTGATCGACGCCGAGCCCAAGGATGTCGCGCTCGTCATGCGCGGCGGTGTCGTTCTCTATGGTGATGACGCAACGGTCAGCGGGCTGACGAACTCGTGTGACACGGTCGACGTGTGCGGTGTGTCCAAGCGCGTGTGCACCAAGCGCGAGCTCGGCAAGACGTACAGCGAGCTGGTCACCGCCGTCGGCGCCATCTATCCGGCGTTCTCGTGCGGCGTGCCCGACAACGAGCCGTCCTGCGTTCCCGAGCGGCCCAGAGCGGTCGACGGCTCCACGGTCTACACCGGCATGCCGACCGCGTCTGACAGCGACGGCGACGGCATCACCGATCAGGCTGACAACTGTCCCAAGGTGTTCAATCCGGTGCGGCCGATGGACCATGGCGTTCAGCCCGATGCCGACTCCGACGCGCTGGGGGATGCCTGCGACCCGTGCCCGTCTGATGCCGGGACCTCGACCTGTGCGCCGATCAATCTCGACGATCGCGATCACGACGGCATCCTCAACACTGCCGACAACTGCCCCGATCTCACCAATCCCGCACAGACCGATGGCGACAGCGACGGTAAGGGCGATGCGTGCGACGCCTGTCCGAGCGATCCGAATCCCGGGACCGCCGGTTGTCCCGTCACGATTCCCGCGATCAAGACCGGTGTCGTGCCCGAGGGGACGACCGGCCGGATCCAGAATGCTCTCGTCACCGGCAAGGGCACGAACGGCTTCTTCGTCCAGCTCAAGGTCGGCGACCCTGGCTACACCGGACCGGATAATTCGGGCCTGTTCGTCTACACCGGCCCGATGTCGACGCAGCTCATGAATGCCGTCGTCGGCATGCGGGTCACCGTCGACGGTACCGTCAAGAGCTTCTTGGGCCAGCTCGAGCTCGATAGCGTGTCGTCCGTTCTGCCGACAACGATGGTCGTCGAGGCGGCACCCGCTCCCGTGGCGGTGACGTATGCCGAGGTCAAGACCGGTGGCACACGCGCTGCGACGCTCGAGAGCGTCATCGTGTCGCTCGGGGCTGCGAGCGTTACCGCGGTCAACACGATGTTCGGCGAGTACACGCTGACCGCCGCCGCCGAGACGCTCGTCGTCGATGACTTCCTCTACATCACGCCGGGCGTCGCCACGGGTGGCAGCGTCAGCGGGATCACGGGCATCCTCGCGTTGCGCCAGGCGGCCTCCAAGCTCGAGCCGCGCGGGGCGAGCGATGTCGCGACGGGCACGCCGACCTTGTCGAGCATCGGTCCGGCTTTGTCGTACGTGCGCGTCGGTCAGAACAACGTCAACACGTTCCCGGTCGGCAGCGAGCTGACCGTGACGCTGTCCGCGCCCGCGCAGGGCGACACGATCGTCGCACTCAGCGTGAACAACAACGCGATCCAGATCCCGATGAATCGGGTCGTCGTGCTCAACGGCCAGACCAGCGCGAAGGTCGTGCTGTCGGGTCAGACGATGCATGCGGGCGTGACGATCACTGCCCAGCTCGGCGCAGGAACCCCACTCAACGCGACCGTGCGCGTGCTCGGCACAAATGAAGCGCCGACGTCCGTGACGCTGTCACCGATGACTGCATCGGTCTCGCCGCTCGGTGCGGTGACCCTGACTGCAACGCTCGATATCCCGGCGCCTCCGGGAGGTCAGCCGGTGACCCTGACGGTCATGCCGGCGGGCGCGGGTCTGCTCACGACGGCGTCGATCGCGGCGAATGCGCTGTCGTCGACGTTCACCTATACGGACCAGACGGGGACCGCCGCGACCGTCACTGCCCAGGTTGGCTCGGTCATGAGCTCGACCGCGATCACCGTCATCAATAACGGTGGCAATAACCTCGTCATCAACGAGGTCGACTACGATCAGATCAATACGGATTCGGCCGAGTACATCGAGATCTACAACCCGACAGGGGCTGCCGTCAGCCTCGCGAACGTCGGGGTGGTCCTGATCAACGGTGCTCCCACCGTGCTCGCGGCCTACCCGACGCCGACGTCGATCATCGACCTCAGCTCGCTCGGCAGCCTGCCCGCGAACGGGTACCTCGTGCTCGCGGGCGCGAACATCGCGGTCCCGAGTGGAGTGCTCAAGCTCGATCCGGGGTGGACCAGCGACGAGATCCAGAACGGCGCGCCCGATGGCGTGGCGCTGGTCGACACGGCCACCGGCACCCTGATCGACGCACTGTCCTATGAGGGGTCGATCACGATGGCGGATGTGCCCGGGATCGCAACCCCCGTGTCCCTGGTCGAGGGCACCGCGCTGTCCGGCGCGGTCACCGACTCCAACGTCACACCGGGTGCGCTCTGCCGCTCGCCCAATGGCGCGGACACCGACAATGCCAACGCGGACTGGAAGTTCTGCGCGACGCTAACGGTCGGATCCGCAAATCCGTGAAACGTTGTATAACGCGCGCATGTCCTTCTCCCTCGACAAGCAAGGCATCGCAGTCTCCGAGATTCATCGCAACGCCACGCCCGCATTCCTCTACGAAGCCGCGCTGAAGTTCGAGAAGGGCACCGGTATCTCGTCGACCGGCGCGATGATCGCGTACTCGGGGAAGAAGACGGGCCGGTCACCGACCGACAAGCGCGTCGTCGACGAGCCCGAGGTGCGCGACGACGTCTGGTGGGGCAGCGTCAACATCAAGCTCGACCCGCAGTCGTTCGTGATCAACCGCGAGCGAGCGATCGACTACCTCAACACGCGTGACCGGCTCTACGTCGTCGACGGCTTCGCCGGTTGGGACCCGAAGTTCCGCCTGAAGATTCGGGTCGTGTGCGCCCGCGCGTACCACGCGCTGTTCATGCACAACATGTTGATCCGCCCGACCGAGGCGGAGCTCGCGTCGTACGGCGAGCCCGACTACGTGATCTACAACGCCGGTGGCTTCCCGGCGAACCGCCACACGCAGGGCATGACGTCGTCGACGTCGATCGATCTGTCCTTCGGCCGCCGCGAGTTCGTGATCCTCGGATCCGAGTACGCGGGCGAGATGAAGAAGGGCGTGTTCACGATCATGAACTACCTGATGCCGAAGCAGGGCGTGCTGTCGATGCACTGCTCCGCAACGCAGGCACGCGACGGCAGCGACACTTCTGTTCTGTTCGGCCTGTCGGGCACGGGCAAGACCACGCTGTCGGCCGATACCAAGCGCCTGCTGATCGGTGACGACGAGCACTGCTGGACCGACAACGGCGTGTTCAACATCGAAGGTGGTTGCTACGCCAAGGTGATCAAGCTGTCCAAGGAGCAAGAGCCCGACATCTGGAACTCGCTGGCGTTCGGCGCGGTCCTCGAGAACGTCGTGTTCGACCCGTACACCCGCGTCGTCAATTACGACGACACGTCGATCACGGAGAACACCCGCGGTAGCTACATCCTCGACAACATCCCGAACGCGAAGCTGCCCGCCACCGCAGGTCACCCCAAGAACGTCATCTTCCTGACGGCCGATGCGTTCGGCGTGCTCCCGCCGGTGTCAAAGCTGACGCCCAGCCAGGCGATGTATCACTACATCTCGGGCTACACCGCGAAGGTTGCCGGGACGGAAGTCGGCGTGAAGGATCCCGAGCCGACGTTCTCGGCGTGCTTCGGTGGGCCGTTCCTCGTCTGGCATCCGACCAAGTACGCCGAACTGCTCGCGGAGAAGCTGCGCAAGCACGGCGCGCAGACCTGGCTCGTCAACACTGGCTGGACCGGTGGTGCATACGGCACGGGCTCGCGCATCAAGCTGAAGTACACGCGCGCGATCATCGACGCGATCCACAGCGGTGCGCTGAACAATGCCGAGACCGCCGAGGATCCGCACTTCGGCTTCGCGGTCCCGACGTCCTGTCCTGACGTTCCCGCCGAAATGCTGTCGCCGCGCAACACGTGGACCGATAAGGCCGCATACGACGAGAAGGCCAAGAAGGTCGCTGCGCTGTTCCGCGAGAACTTCAAGAAGTACGAGGCGCAGGCCTCGGCCGAAGTTCGCGCCGGCGGCCCGAAGGGCTAGAGCCCATCTCAAGAAATGATCCGGGCTCTACGGGTTGGGGCCGAGGTAGGGAAAAATGACGCGGCGAAGCCGCGCACCGAACTACGGCCCTTACGGGATCGGGCAGCCCGCGACGCCAATGCGGAAGCGCGTGTGCGCGTCGAAACAGCTCGCGCCGGGCACGTCGTTGACGCCGGGCCAATCGCGATCGCGCTCGTGGTGGGCGCGCACGTCGAGACACCGTCCCCACCCGCATCGTGGTGGCGCACGCAGTTCCACTATATGGTCAACCCATGCGCGCCTCGGTGATCCTGATCGTCCTGATCGGCATCGTCTTCTTGCTGCGGCTGCGTGCAAAGCTGGCGCTGCTTGCCGAGCAGATCCGCCGGCTGCGTGCGAATGCGCTCGAACCGGTGAGCTATCGCCCGGCGCCCCCGGGCGCCATCGGTGGGGACCTTGCGGCGCTGACCGCCGACGCGGACGCGCTTGGCTTCACGATGCTTGGTGATCATCTCGAGGACAGCTCCCTCGATCAACTCCGCGCCGCCGGCGGCGTCGCTGCGCGGGCCTGCGAAGCCGGCCCTTGCGAGCACAGCGGCCGAGCGATGCGCTGGTTTGTCGATCCAGCGGGCACCACGTTTGGCTGGTTTGCGCCGTTCGATGCGGGTGGCCTGCGGCACGTCGTGGTCGTCCTGATGTCGCACGAGCTCGCTGCGCAGACGATCACCTCGCGACAGCCCCCCGCATCGCTGCTCAGCAGCCCGCCATTTGTCGACATGCAGACCGTACCGATGAGCGCGAGCCTGGCCGATACGCTGGCGCGCCATCGCAAGCGCGCACAGCTGGATGATCCCGAGCGCGCGTTCATCCCGGTGAGGACGTTCGAGCAGCTCACGGCCGAGCTCGACCGCATGCGCGGCAAGGCGATCGCGTGGCGCAAGGCGCAGCCTGTCGACGAGCTGCTCGACGCCGACCTGCGCTCCCTGCTAGGTGCTCAATACGACAAGCTTTCTGGTCCGATCCGACGAAGACTTGTCGCAAGGGCCGGCGCTGCTGGCCCGCGCAGCGGCGCCGAAGGCGGCGCGTAGTCGATCGATTGACAGGCGGCGGATGAGCAAGCAAAGTCCCGCCGATGCGTCGCGCACTGTGCCTCGTGGTTCTCGCCGGAAGCCTCCTTGCCGCCTGTGACAAAGGCCCACCGAAGTCAAAGGCGTCGAGCGCTGCCGCCACGGCGCCCACTGCTGCGAAGGGCCAGACGTTTGGCGCCGGCGTGAAGGTCGCGACCGCGACGCCGATCGAGACGATCCTCGCCGAGCCCAAGAAGTTCGCCGGCCAGACCGTTCGCGTCGAGGGCATGATCACCGATGTGTGCCCCAAGCGCGGCTGCTGGTTCGAGATGGCAGGCACCAAGCCGGGCCAGAAGCTCCGCTTCAAGGTCACCGACGGTGACATGGTGTTTCCGCCCGACTCCAAGGGCAAGCACGCGATCGCCGAGGGCGTCGTTGCCGTGCAGGAGCTGTCGCTCGCGGAGTCCAAAGACTACGCCAAGGAGCAGGCCGATGAATATGGCCAGGCGTATGACCCGGCGAAGATCACCGAGCCAATGGCGATCGTACGGTTGGACGGCACCGGCGCCGTCTTCATGAACTAGTGAAGTACAACTGGCGGCGTTGGTTTCGCGCGTTTCACCGCGACATCGGCTACGTCGCCGTCGCGCTGATCCTCGCGTACGGTCTGTCTGGGCTGGCCGTCAATCACATCGACGACTGGAATCCGAACTACCGGTACAGCGAGCGTACGGTCGACATCGGCCCGCTCACCGGGACGCTCCCCGAGATGGCCGCGACGGCGGTAACCAAGCTCCCGATCGATCCACGCAACGTGCGCGGACACTTCCTGGAGACCGCGACCCAGCTGCGCGTGTTCTTCGACGCGGGCCAGGAGGCAAAGCTAGACATCACCTCCGGACGCGGCACGGTGAAGACGTTGAAGTCGCGGGTGGTGTTCTTCGAGGTCAACTCGCTGCACCTCAACAACCTCAAGGGCGCGTGGACCTACGTCGCGGATGCATTCGCGATCGCGCTGATCATCCTCGCGCTCACGGGCGTGTCGATGATGAAGGGCGCCCGAGGCTTCTGGGGACGCGGCAAGTACTTCGTGGCGGCGGGGCTCGCGGTGCCGATCATCGGCATCGTCTACATCTACAGCGCGTAACACCACGCACGCGCGCTTTGGTGCGCGTGGCCGGTATCAGCAACCGGGTGCAGGTTGCTCGGTTTCGAGCAATCTCATTCGACCGAACCACGGGTGATCACAAGGGTAGCGGCGGGGTTAGCGAGCAACGCGCACCCCTGTGCTCTCGTCCTCGTGAGCACTATGTTTCAGCTTAACCCCAGAGCTTGTGTTGAGGCGTAGGCGAATTCCGGGCCCGCCGAAAGCGACGCGGAGTCGATCGCAAGGTCCGGCTCTGCCGGGCCGCGCAGCGCCGCCGAAGGCGACGCGGAGTCGATCGCAAGGTCCGGCTCTGCCGGGCCGCGCAGCGCCGCCGAAGGCGACGCGGAGTCGATCGCAAGGGCCGGCTACTACTTCGGCGCCGGCGCGTTCGCTTTCGCCTGATCGCCCGCGTCGACGATCACGAGTCGCTTCAGGTCGAGATACTTTTTGGCGACGCGCTCGATATCGGCGGGCGTGACCGCAGAGACCTTGCTGCGCAGCTCTACGAGGAACGCGGTCGTGCGCTTGCGAAAGGTCTGTGTCGCGAGCATCTGGACGACGAAGCTATCCGACGACAGGCTGGTGTCCTGGTCCTTGAGCCAGCTGTCACGCGCGCGCTTGAGCTCGTCATCGGTGACGCGGCCGGACTGCATGCGACCGATCTCCTCGAGCAGCGAGGCCTTCGCCTTGGCGACGTTCTGCGGCGCGACGATGGCATAGCCGCCGAAGCTGCCGACCGGGTCGAGCGCGTCGGCGTTGACCCACGTGCCGACGCCGTACGACAGGCCCTCCTTCTCGCGCAGGCGCATCCACGCGCGCGAGCCGGCGTCGCCGCCGAGCACCTGCGACATCATGAGCATCGCCGGGTAGTCCGGATCGTTGTCCTTCATCGGGAAGTCGTGCGAAAGCGCAACGGTCGTCATCTCCTTGTCCTTGATGTCGATCGACTTCGTCGCGCCCGGCACGCCGAACGCCTTGTCGTCGAGGCGCGTGTACGGCTTCTTGGTCTGCCACTTCTCGGTCAGCTTCTCGATGTGTGCGGCGACTGCGTTGGCATCAAAGTCGCCGACGACCGCGAGCTCGCCATGGCCTGCGCCGACGAAGTCCTTGTAGAACTTCTTGATGTCGCCGAGCGAGACCTTCTTGAGCGCATCGATCTGCTCGGACACGAGCATCGGGTAGCGCGGATCGCTCTTGGGCCACTTCGAGGTCAGCTGGCTGATCACGAGGAACGCCATCGACTGCGGATCCTGGAGCTGCTCCTCGAGCTGAGCGAGCTGCTCCTG